>PMZS01000024.1 GCA_003170115.1 Spirochaetaceae bacterium | reverse complement strand
CGGCGAGTTCGTCGCGATCATGGGACCGTCAGGCTCCGGAAAATCCACGTTCATGCACCTCCTCGGGTGCCTGGACAGACCCACATCGGGGTCGTACCGCCTTGCCGGACAGGAGGTCTCCAATCTCGCGCGCGATCAGCTCGCCCTCGTTCGCGGGCGGCAGATCGGCTTCGTCTTCCAGAGCTTCAATCTCCTGTCACGCACCAGTGCGCTGGAGAACGTCGAGCTGCCCATGCTCTACGCGGGGATAGGACGGGAGGAGCGCGACAGGCGGGCGCGTTCGATCCTGGAGCAGGTCGGCCTGGGCTCGCGTCTCCACCACCGTCCCAACGAGCTTTCGGGGGGCCAGCAGCAGCGCGTCGCCATCGCACGCTCGCTTGCCAATGGGGCCCCTCTCCTGATGGCGGACGAGCCGACGGGCAATCTGGACAGCGCGAGCAGCGAAGAGATCATGACGCTGTTCCGCAATCTCAACAGGGACAACGGAATCACCGTGGTAGTCGTCACTCACGCAACCGATGTCGCCGCGTGGTCGGGCCGGATAGTGACTTTCCGCGATGGCCTCATCATCGACGACAGAGCCGCGAAGGACGTGCTTTCCGCCCCGGTGCACGAATCCATTGACCACGGTCATTCACGCGAGGAGGTTTCCTCATGAGCCTGGCGGTCCTCCTGCGGACGGCGTGGAATGCGCTGCGGCGCAACGTAAGCCGCTCTCTCCTGACGATGCTCGGGATCATCATTGGAGTCTGTGCGGTGATCGCCTCCATGGCCATCGGCGCGGGCGCGCAGGCGGCAGTGGAGAAGCAGATTGAAAGCCTGGGTGCCAACCTCATCGTCATCACCCCCGGCAGCATCACCAGCGGCGGGGTTCAACTGGGCAGCGGGTCTCGAACGACGCTCAAGCTCGGCGATGTGACGGCCATCACGCTGAACGTGCTGGATGTCTCCGGAGCGGCCCCGCTCTCCCAGACCAGCGCCCAGGTCATTGCGGGTGGGGCCAACTGGTCCACCTCCATTGCGGGCACGACTCCCCCGTGGCTGAGCGTGCAGAACTGGACGATGGCGCAGGGAGCCTTCTTCACGGATGAAGACGTTCGCCGGGTGGCCAAGGTGGCGGTGTTGGGCAGCACGGTGGCGTCCAACCTCTTCCCCGCGGGCGGCGCAATCGGCGGCACCGTTATCATCAAGAGCGTGCCCTTCCGCGTGCTCGGCGTCCTGGCCTCCAAGGGACAGACCGGTTTCGGCCGGGACCAGGATGACCAGGTCGTCGTGCCCATCACGACCCACCAGGAGCGGCTCACCGGGCAGGCATGGGTCAATACCATCATGATCTCGGCCTCCGCCCCGGATGCGGTGGCGGGGGTGATCGATGCGACGGAGCGCCTGCTGCGCCTCGTCCATCATCTCACGCCGATCCAGGGCGATGATTTCACGATCCGCAACATCGCGAATGTGCAGCAGGTTCGGATGGCAACTGCTTCGACACAGGCCCTTCTCCTGGCAGCGGTCGCAATCGTGTCGCTGATCGTCGGGGGAATCGGCATCATGAACATCATGNNCTCGTCTCCGTCACCGAGCGCACGCGCGAGATCGGCCTTCGCATGGCGGTGGGGGGGCGCGGACGGGACATCCTCCTGCAGTTTCTCATCGAGGCTCTCACAATGGCCAGCGCGGGCGGCCTGATCGGAGTGGGATTGGGCATCGGGATTTCCTGGCTGGTGTCGATCCTTGGCAACTGGCCGACAGTGATTTCAGGATTTTCGATCTTCCTGGGTTTCGTCTCAGCCGCCTTCACGGGAGTCGTCTTCGGATACTACCCCGCGCGTCGCGCGGCAGCGCTGGATCCCATCGATGCCTTGCGGTACGAATAGGAGGAGGCGTGGCCCCTCCCTTCAGCCCGCGCGGGAGAGAAACTCCCGGATCGCATCGAGAAAGAGCGTCCCATATGCGGCGAGCTTTGCATCACCAACGCCGGGACAGCGGAGGAGCCCTGTGGAATCCGTCGGCCTGTTGCGTGCCATCGCGCGTAAGGTCTTGTCACTGAAGATGACATAGGGAGGAAGCCGCCGCGTCTCGGCAAGACGCTTTCGCACATGCCTGAGACTCTGGAAAAGGTCCTCTTGCGCAGGTCCGTCGAGGAGGGCGGGTTCCGTCCTCTCCTGCGGGCTCCTTTCCACGGAGCTTCGCGTCCCCAGGAACGTCTCCTTGCCCCGCAGGAGAAGACGCCCTTTGCCGGACAGCCCGTACCCCGCGGTGCGGCCCTCACCGCGAACAAGGCACCCCGCGGCATCGAGCTCCCTGACCAGCGCCAGCCACCAGTCCCTGTCGTGCTCCCTGCCAACCCCGTAGGTGGGCAGGGCATCGTGCCCTCGCTCCATTATCTTGTCCGTCGGGTTGCCTGTCAGAATGTCGACAAGATGGTGCGCGCCGAAGCGCTCCCCGGTCCGCACCGCGGCGGAAAGGACCTTGCGCGCGGATTCCGTGAGATCCTCCCGCACCACTTCGCCGGCGCACACGTCGCAGCGCGTGCAGTTGCCCGGGTACTGTTCGGCGAAATGCGCCAGCAGCTGGGTCCTGCGGCAGACCGAGGATTCCGCGTAGCGCAGGATCTCGCGCAACCGCTCTTCGGCACGCTCGCGTTCCCCGGAGTCCTCCATCTTCCCGATGTGCCAGCGGATGGAGGCGATGTCTCCCGGCCCGTAAAGGAGGAGGGCATCGGCATTCTCACCGTCCCGTGCCGCCCTGCCCGTTTCCTGGTAGTAGCCCTCGACGCTGCGGGGAAGGTCCGCGTGCACCACCCAGCGGACGTTCGGCTTGTCGATGCCCATGCCAAAGGCGATCGTGGCGACAATAACGAAGACCTCATCCCTGTTGAATGCTTCTTGGTTCCTGTCACGTATGTCTGTTGATAATCCAGCATGGTAGGGAAGTGCCTTTATGCCGTGGGTTGAAAGAAATTCGGCGGTCCCTGCGACTGAGTCTCGTGTGGTGCGGTAAATAATGCCGGATTCGCCCTCATGACCTTTCAGGAACTCAAGGAGCTGTTGAGAGATCTCCGTTTTGGGGGAAACTTGATAAAAGAGGTTGGGACGATTGAAAGATGCCCTCACGCAATGAGGGTCTTTAAGGCCTATCTTTCTGATGATGTCCTGCTGCACCTTTTCTGTTGCCGTCGCCGTAAAAGCGGTGACAGGAATTCCGGGAAACTTGGCAGGGATGCCGGACAAGGAGAGGTAGTCAGGCCGAAAATCATGGCCCCACTCCGATATACAGTGTGCCTCATCAATGGCAAAAAGCGACAGGGGCAGGTCTCTCAGCATTGCCACGAACTGCGGCATGGCGAACCGCTCCGGCGCTATGTAGAGGAGCTTTATCTTGTTGCCCTTGAGCCTGCGGATAACATCTGACATCTGATCTGCATCGAGCGAGCTGTTTATATACTCGGCCGCAATACCATTTCCCTTTGCTGCATCCACCTGGTCTTTCATCAGGGAGATGAGAGGGCTGATAACCACAGCCGATCCTTGCATCAGAATCGCAGGAAGCTGGTAGCAGATGGATTTCCCGCCGCCCGTCGGCATAACCGCGAAGACATCCCGCTTCTCCAATACCGCTCTGATGATGTCTTCTTGATTCGGCCGAAAGGAGTCAAATCCGAAAACCGTCTGGAGGACATGTAGAATCGAGATATTGCGTTGTGATGGCGTTACTGTATTGACTGCGTCCAAAGCTGTTTCCTCGCGATACTATGCTTTTTTAGTCATAAATCACATGGTATAACCGATAATGTGAAATTCTTTCAGTCGCTTCTTATGCATCCGCGCAAGTTTTAACACTTTTGCATCAACATAGTCATAAACTCGAACTTCTTGTTTTCCCGGATGTGCCCTGTGGAGTCTTCCCGCATACTGAACGATGGTACCCTTCCAGGAAAACGGCATCGCAAGGAAAAGAGGATCAAGCCGTGCATCATCAAACCCTTCTCCAATATATCGTCCTGTCGCTGCAATCAGCCTCTCTTCTTCTGGTATCAGCTCAAGCCGCTTCATGGTCTCTCGTCGCTCTTTCACTGACATTCTTCCGTCTAGGACAATTAAATGCTGAACATCATTTCTGAGTTTATCTACAAGAATATCCAGATGATCCTTCCGTTCGGTAAGGAGAAGCGGCGATCTTTTCTCTTTAAGCACCTGGCGAATATCAGTTAGGATCAGTTCATTACGTCGCTGGTCTGTAACCAGTGCTGCAAATATATCTTGAATTGAAACATCAGGTCTGCCTATTTCGAAATCCGTCGTCCGGCAAAGAAGTTGGCACTTGAAATCGGGTCTTGATTGGTCGCTCTTTGGATTTACGGAAAACCGCACCGGGCCGCATTGCATGAAGATGATGGGGTGATGNNCGGGCCGCATTGCATGTGAATAATTGGCTGATGACCATCCCGCCGGTATGGTGTGGCAGTTAGTCCAATGACAAAACGCGCCCTTACCTCGTTCAGAACACGCTCGAAAGAAACAGCGGGAAGATGATGGCACTCATCTATGATTACCTGTCCGTATTGTGCCACTAGGTCACTTACCGCTCCTTTTCGAACAAGGCTTTGGATCATTGCAATATCCAGCCTACCGTTTGGCTTATTCTTCCCTCCTCCTATCTTTCCAATTTCTTTTGGATCTATATTGAGGAAGTGAGAAAGTTGGGTGGCCCATTGTTCTAACAGTGGCTTCCTGTGGACCAAAAGCGATGTATTGCACTGCCGTTCGGCTATAAGATATGCACCGAGTACTGTTTTCCCAAAGCCGGGAGGAGCGACGAGAACACCATTATCGTACTGAAGAGTTGTCTTGATGGCTTCCGTCTGTAGTTCGTGCAATTCACCTTGG
>PMZS01000168.1 GCA_003170115.1 Spirochaetaceae bacterium | reverse complement strand
AACCGCCGTATACGGAACCGTACGTACGGTGGTGTGAGAGGACGGGGGATGTAAATCCCCCTCCTACTCGATCGTGGTGCGCTCGGCCCAGGTCGCAATCGCCGGCTTCATCCCTCCCGTTGTTCATTGTAGGATAGAGGCGTGAGAGTGGGTGAGCCGGCAAAAAAAGACGATAGGCGTTACCTCTACCTGGACTGCAAGGAGTGGCCGGATGATGAGAGATGGGAGCTGATCGACGGAGTCGCGTGGAACATGAGCCCGGCGCCGTCCATGGGGCACCAGGCGCTCAGCATGGAACTGAGCCACGCCATTCGGTCGTTTCTCGGGAAATCCGGGTGTCGCGTATTTGCCGCGCCGTTCGATGTCCTGCTCCCGGAAAAATCCGGCCAGGCGGAAGACGAGGTGCCCAACGTGGTGCAGCCCGACCTCGCCATCGTCTGTGACCCGTCTCGGCTGCGGCCGTTCAGTTGCCTGGGGGCGCCGGACTGGGTCATCGAGATCTTGTCCCCCTACACTTCGCGCCGCGACATGGTAGAGAAGAGGGCGCTGTATGAGCGGCACGGCGTTCGGGAATACTGGGTCGTCGACCCCGGAAACCGCTACGTGCACGTGTACCTGAGGGGCGAAACCGGCCGTTACTCCGATCCCGGAGTGTACGTGGGCGCGACAACCGTTCCGTCCGCGGTGTGCCCGGGGTTCGAGCTGCGGATCATGGAGTTGTTCGCCGCTATCCCTGGCTAGGGCCTCTGCTCCGCGATCTCCCCATAAAGCTCCGGCCTGCGGTCGCGGAAGAACTGCCAGCCGTCCCGGACCTCGCGGATCTGGTCCATGTCGAGATCGGCCACCACGATCTCGTCCTTGTCCTCGGAGCCCTTGACGAGAATCTTGCCGCGCGGATCCACGAAATAGCTGGAACCGTAGAACTTCCCGAACTCCCACGGTTTCTCAAGCCCCACGCGGTTGGTGGCTCCGATGAACACGCCGTTGGCCACCGCCTGTGCCGGCTGCTCCAGCTCCCAGAGGTAGCGGGATTTTCCCTCGGTGGTCGCTGAAGGATTGAAGAGCAGCTCTGCTCCCTTCAACGCGAGGATTCGGGCGCACTCGGGGAAATGCCGGTCGTAGCAGATGTAGATGCCGATCTTTGCGTACGCCGTCTGGAACACCGGGAAGCCCAGGGTGCCGGGCTTGAAGTAGAACTTCTCCCAGAACGCGGGATAGGTGTGCGGGATGTGCACCTTGCGCATCTTGCCCAGATACTTCCCGTCGGCATCGAGGACGGCCGCCGTGTTGTAATACACCCCCTCCTGCTCCATCTCGTAGACGGGGATGACCATGACCATCCGGTGCTTCTTCGCGAGGGGAGCCATCCGCTCGGTGATCGGACCGGGCACCGGCTCGGCCGTCTTGTACCACTTTATGTCCTGCTCAGCCGGGAAGTAGGGCCCGTGGAAGATCTCCTGCAGGCAGAGGATCTGCACGCCCTTCTTTCCCGCCTCTTCGATCAGAGGAAGGTGCTTCTGGACCATCGCTTCTTTGATGTCCTGGAGGGAACCCTCGTGCTTGGGATTCGACGCCTGGATCAGGCCGCAACGGATCACTCGTGGCATGCGCGTACTCCTCTCTGGTGCTGAAGATGGGTCGATTATAGGGCGTTGGGGGAAATCGTCAAATGCAATTTTTGTGAATGATTTTTGTTTACAAATGCTCCGGCACCACCTATAATCCCGTATTCCGCACTGAGAGCAGTCTCCCCATCCCCCGGAGGATCGAGGTGTTTCCCGATCCGCCGGCACGAGGGGAAAGCTTTTTTCAGAAGGAGGCTCTCGCATGAGCAACGCCGCGCTCTTCCAGACGATGACAAAGGGATTCGACTTCGCCCAGGCGATCGCCGAAGCAGACCGGTGCCTTCTCTGCCTCGATCCCCCGTGCTCCAAGGGCTGCCCTGCGGAGACGGACCCCGGTGCCTTCATCCGCAAGCTTCGCCTTCACAACGTTACAGGGGCGATCCGCACGATCAAGAGCAACAACATCCTCGGCGGCGCCTGCGGCGTGCTCTGCCCGACGCCGCGTCTCTGCGAGAAGGAGTGCAGCGCCACTGGCATCAGCCGGCCGGTGGAGATCGGGAAGATCCAGCGCGCCCTGGTCGAGCACGGGTGGAAGATCGGGTTCCAGCCCTTTTCGGTGCCGGTGAGAAACCGCGGGAAGGTCGCTGTCGTCGGATCGGGCCCCGCGGGGCTCTCCTGCGCGGCAGAGCTTGCACGTGAAGGGTTCGCCGTCACCGTGTATGAAGAACGCGCGGAGCCGGGCGGAGTCATCCGCTACGGGGTGCCGGCATACAGGTTCGACAAGGCCTTCCTCTCCCATGAAATGGCAGACCTTGCGCACCTCGGGGTCGAGTTCGCCTGCGGCACCCGCATCGAGGGGAGCACGGGAGCACGGAAACTTCTGCAGCAGGGGTTCAAGGCAGTGTTCCTCGGCCCCGGCCTCTGGGAAGCAGAACGGATGCCCGGCGGGGAGAAGGTAAAGGGCGTCCTCACCTCCGTGGAGTTTCTCGCCCTCATGAGAGAGGAGCCCTTCGCCGGGATTGGACACCAGGTCGAAGGCAAGGTCGTCGCTGTCATCGGAGGCGGCAGCGTCGCCATGGACTGCGTGGAATCGGCGGCGAAGCTCGGCGCGCGGGACGCCTACCTGGTATACCGCAGGTCGTTTGCCCAGATGCCCGCAGAGGAGGATGAGCGCCTCGCCGCGCTGCGGCTCGGCGTGCACTTTCTCATGCTGAATCAACCCCTGGGATACGCGGTAGATGGAAAAGACTCTCTCACGGGCGTGAAGCTCGTCCGAACCAGGCTCGGGGAACCGGATGCATCCGGCCGGCGGAAACCGGAAACGGTCAAAGGATCCGAGTGGACTCTGGAGGCCCAGCTCGCAATAGAGGCCATCGGCAACAGGCCGGATACGGCCGACTGGTCGGCGCTCGTGAAAACGGACAAGGCCGGGCTCGTCGTCACGGACGAGACGACCAGGAAGACCTCGACGGCATTCGTGTTCGCCGGGGGAGACATCACGCGGGGCGCCGGCCTCGTCGTCGAAGCGGTGCAGGACGGCAAGCGTGCGGCCCGGGCAATCCGGGCGGCGCTGGATTGAAGGAGGGCACGGCAATGGCAAAAGACACCGGTTTAAAATCCGCCTTCGGCGGCGCCAAATCCGCCTCCGGCGGCGCGATCGATCTTTCCGTGAGCTTCTGCGGCGTGAAGTTCCCCAACCCCTTTCTCCTTTCCTCCTCGCCGGTTTCCAACAGCGCGGAGATGGTGGAGATGGCATTCGAGCAGGGATGGGGCGGGGTCTGCTACAAGACCCTGAACTCCGACCGGATCCCCATCATCCATCCGTCCCCCCGCATGAACGCCTACCACTACGAGGCCAAGCAGCTGGTCGGCCTGCAGAACGTCGAGCAGATATCCGACCGGCCGCTGAAGGACAACCTCGCGGATTTCCTGTACCTCAAGAAAAAATACCCCTCCCACCCGATCATTGCCAGCATCATGGGCTTTTCGAACAACGAGTGGGCGTATCTCGCGAAGGCCGCCGCGGACAATGGCGCTGACATGCTGGAGCTGAACTTCTCATGCCCGCACATGACCGTGGAAGGCTCGGGACACAAGGTGGGACAGGCAGTCCACCTGCTGGAGAAGTTCACGGCAACGGTGAAACACGCGGTGAGCATTCCCGTGCTCGCAAAGATGACGCCGAACATCACCGACATGACCGAGCCCGCACTGTTCGCGAAGAAGGGGGGCGCGGACGGGATCTCGGCGGTGAACACGTTCAGGGCCATCTCCGAGATCGGACTGGGAGACTGGGTGGCCAAGCCGAACGTCTTCGGTGTGGGCGCTATGAGCGGGTATTCCGGGTCGGCCATCAAACCCATCGCGCTGCACTTCATCGCGGAGATGGCCCAGTGCGCCGAGCTCGGTCTCCCTCTCTCGGCCATGGGCGGCATCGAGACGTGGATCGATGCGCTGGAATACCTCCTGGTGGGCGCCACCACGGTGCAGGTGACCACCGGCATTATCAAGTACGGCTACCGCATCGTGGCGGACATGATCGAGGGCCTGAGCGATTACATGAGCGCCCGGGGAATCACCAGGGCGGAGGACCTGATCGGGAAGGCCCTTCCCAACCTCAAGTCAACCGATCACTTCGACCTGGAGCGCCAGGGAGTCGCGGCGTACGACATGGATCGGTGCGTCGGCTGCGGCCAATGCTACATCGTCTGCCGGGATGCCGGCGGACAGGCGCTGGAATGGGACGAGGCGTCGCGCCGGCCGAAGCTGGTGGAAGACAAGTGCCTCAGCTGCATGATCTGCAGCTTCATCTGCCCCGTGCCGGGGCTCATCACGCACAAGGAAATGCCAAAGGGCTGGGCTCGGCGCCCGACCGGGATCATGGACAAGGCCATGGAGCGCCAGGTGAAGATCCCCAACATGCCTTTGACCTGAAGGAGGAAAGAAATGAGCGTGCTGCTGAAGAACGGGCTCGTCGTCACGGCCACCGGATCATACGTCGCGGACGTGTTCGCTGACGGGGACATCATCAAGGCGGTGGGCTCCGGCCTCGCGATGAAAGCCGATGAGACGGTCGATGCGACCGGAAAGTACATCCTGCCCGGGGCGATCGATCCTCATACCCATATCGACATGCCTTTCATGGGCACTACCTCGTCGGACGACTGGAAGACGGGCTCCATCGCCGCCGCGTGCGGCGGAACGACCTGCATCGTGGATTTCAGCCTCCAGGGCAAGGGAGAATCCCTGAAGGATGCGGTGGACAGACAGAAGGGCAAGGCCGACGGCAAGACAGTGGTGGACTACAGCATCCATCCAGGGGTGACGGACGCACGGCCGGACGTCATCGACGAGGTGAAGAAGGCCATCCACGAGTACGGAACGCCGAGCTTCAAGATCTTCCTGTTCTACGATTTCCGGGTGGACGACTACGCGATGATCCGGCTGCTGGAAGAGACCAAGACGCACGGCGGCCTCGTGCAGGTTCACGCGGAGAGCTTCGACATGATCCGCAGGTTGAATGAGCAATTTGCCGCCACTGGCAAACTGGGACCGATGCAGCACGCGAAGGCGCATGCGATACTCGCGGAAGAAGAAGCGGTGGACCGGTGCACGAAGGCCGTCGAGTTCACCGGCAGCAGGATCTATATAGTTCATCTCTCGTCCAGCCGGGGCCTGTGGAAAGTCAGGCAGGCCAGGGATCGAGGCCTCAGGATTCAGGCGGAAACCTGCCCGCAGTATCTCACGCTGACCGAGGACCGCTACAATGAGCCCGACTGGAACGGCGCAAAGTACGTGATGTCGCCCCCCCTTCGGCCCCAGGAGAGCCTGGACGAGATGTGGCTGGGCCTGCGTGACGGGGACGTGCAGACGGTAGGAACCGACCACTGCCCGTTCAACTTCAAGGGCCAGAAGGACATGAACGGCAAAGCGGACTACAAGGTCATCCCCAACGGCGCTCCCGGCATCGAGACGATGCTCATGCTCATGCACACCGAGGGAGTCGTGAAGGGCAGGATCACCCTTGAGCGCATGGTTGATGTCATTTCCACCGGCACCGCGCGCATGTTCGGCCTCTCGAACAAGGGAGCCGTTGCCGCGGGCAAGGATGCGGACCTGGTGGTCTTCGACCCGAAGAGGAAGTTCACCATCACCCAGAAGAGACTCCACCAGAACGTCGACTATACGCCCTGGGAGGGATGGGAGATGACGGGCATGCCTCAGATCGTGTACTCCCGGGGGAAGAAAGTCGCGGAGTGGAGCGGGGACCAGATGAAGTTCGTCGGCGCCGCCGGAGCGGGCCGTTTCGTGAAGAGGGTGCCGCTGGCCGCGTTCTAGGAAGCTGCACGCCAAGGGAGGATGCTCATGGACACATCGAAGCTGCGAATCAACGGGGCACGCCTGCGTGCGAGTCTGGAGGAAATGGCGAAGATCGGCGCCACCCCGGCCGGGGGTGTCCAGCGCCTCTCTCTCTCGGACGAGGACCGGCGCGCGCGCGACCTGTTCGTGAAATGGCTCAAGGAGATCGACCTGGAGGTGACCATCGATGAAATGGGCACCATATTCGGCCGACGGAAAGGGAAGAATGACCGCCTCTCTCCGGTGATGAGCGGCTCACACGTCGATTCCCAGCCACGGGGAGGTCGATTCGACGGCATCCTCGGCGTCATGGGAACCCTGGAGGTGATGCGGACTCTTCACGAGAACAAGGTGGAAACCGAGAGGCCTCTCATCATCGTCGACTGGACGAACGAGGAAGGCTCGCGGTTCGCTCCCGCCATGGTCGCCAGCGGCGTCTGGGCGGGGGCGCTGGAACGTGACTGGGCCTATGCCCGGCAGGACAAGGAGGGCAGGAAGCAGGGCGATGAGCTCGTCCGGATCGGCTACAAGGGCACGGTACCCGCGAAGAAATGGCCGACGTACGCGTACTACGAGTTCCACATCGAGCAGGGCCCGATGCTCGAGCGCCAGGGAAAGACGATCGGAGCGCCGAAAGGCATCCTCTGCCTGCACTGGTACGACGTGTACCTCGAGGGAGAGGCGAACCAGGTCGGGCCGACTCCAATGGAAGGGCGGCACGATGCGTTGTGCGCGGCAGCCGAGATGATCCTTGCGGTGAACACCCTGCCGGACCGGATGCAGGGAAACATGGTCGCCACGGTCGGGGAGATCCAGAACTACCCCAACTCCCGCAACATCATCCCGGACAAGGTGCACTTCACCGTGGACATCAGGTCCTGGGACGACGAGCATGCGTTGGATGCCTGGGAGCTCTTGAAAAAGGATTTTCACGAAATCGCCGGCCGGCGGGGAACTCCCATGAAGATAGAAGAAACCTGGCGCGTCGCGCATGCGCCGTTCAACGAAACGCTCGTGCAGAGGGTGCTGGACACGGCAAAAGAATTGGGGTATTCCCACCTCCACATGGTGAGCGGGGCGGGCCATGACGCAAGCTACATGAACCAGGTCTGCCCGACCGCCATGATTTTCGTGCCGAGCATCGGCGGGCGCAGCCACGTGGAGGTGGAAAACACCGCCTGGGAAGACTGCGAATCGGGAGCGAACGTGCTCCTGCACTGCCTTCTGAAGACTGCCAGCGAGAACAAGGAGAAGAGATGAACACCCAGGAACTGCAAACCCTCGACCGGGAGCACGTGATCTACAGCTGGAAGCAGCAGGGCGGATGGAAGCCCACGGTCATTGACCATGCCGAGGGCATCTACATGTACGATACCGACGGCAGGAAGATCGTCGACGGGTGTTCTGGACTCCTGAACATCAATCTCGGGCACGGCAATCGCCACGTGCTGGACGCCATGAGGGCGCAGATGGAAAAGCTCTGCTTTGTTTCCCCGGGCTTCGGCACCGAGGCCAAGGCGAAACTCGCCTCCATGGTGGCGGAGGTGACCCCGGGAGACCTGGACTACGTGCTCTTCACCAACGGCGGAGCGGAGGCGAATGAGAACGCAATCAAGTCGGCCCGATGGTTCACCGGCCGACAGAAGGTCTACGCGGCCTGGAAGAGCTACCACGGCGCCACGGCCGGCGCAATCACCCTCACGGGAGATCCCCGCCGCTGGCCGGCCGAGCCGGGCATCCCGGGCGTCGTGCACTTTTTCGGGCCCTACCCGTACCGGTGCGCCTTCGGCACCACGGACCCCGAGGAGTGCGGGCAGAGGACCCTCGCGGTTCTCAAAGAGCAGCTCATGTACGACAACCCGAAATCGGTCGCCGCGATCATCGTGGAGCCGATCGTCGGCACCAACGGCATCATCATCCCGCCGAAGAGCTATATGAAGGGCCTGCGCCAGCTCTGTGACGAGAACGGGATCCTGCTCATCTCTGACGAGGTCATGGCGGCGTGGGGCAGGGCGGGCACGTGGTTCGGCATCGAGCACTTCGATATCGTGCCGGATATCATCTCAACGGCGAAAGGCATCACGTCCGGCTACGTGCAGCTGGGCGCCACGATCTGGAGCAGGAAGATCTGGGATTATTTCCAGGAGCGTAAGTTCACCTCTGGCCTCACCTACTGCGGGCATGCCCTGGCGTGCGCGTGCGGCATCGCGAACATCGAGGTTTACAAGAAGGAAAACCTCATCGAGAAAGCGGCGAAGGACGGCGAGTACCTTGCCAGCAAGCTCAAGGCGCTGGAGGGAAAACACCCGTCGGTGGGCGACACCCGGTGCAAAGGCCTCTGGGCCTGCATCGAGCTTGTGGCTGACAGGAAGACCAAGGCACCCATCGCCGGCTACAATGACTCGATACGGAACATCTCGGCGCAGCTCAGCAAGATATTCATGGACAACGGGCTGTACCTGTACAGCAACTGGGACTACATATTCATCTCGCCGCCGCTCACGATCACGCGCAGGCAGATAGACGAGATGGTCGCGGTAATAGAGAAGGGCCTGGACTGGACGGACACCCTCGTCAAGTAGCGGTCCGAAGTGAGCACGCCCAGAAGCATGTCTGAACGTGCTCACGAGTGCCAGGCTGGCGGCAGCAGGCGTGCCGGCCCTGAGGCTCTAGAACCAGATTCGAAAACCAATTGCAGGCTGGATGCCAATGTTGCCGGCAGAGGTAGCTCCGTTGGAGTAGGGAATCCATGCCGGTGCCAGCTCGATAAAGATCTCGAGGAGCTCTCCCATCGGCCATATCTGAAGCGCAAAAGGAACACGCACGCCGAGGGACAAGCTCGACGACGGCTGCACCTGAGCACCAAAGTATCCGCCGATGCCCATGTACCAGTCCAACCCGCTGATGAGGTTGCCATGGAGCAGCCAGTAGTCTATCTTCAGGTCGACGCCGGAGCTTCCGCTCTCAACGTAGCCACCAATAGCGAAGTGGAGGGGCACGTTGGTGAAGTGCAGGTTGAGCATTCCACCCCAGCTGCTGAAGTTCGTCGATGTGACCTCGGCGCCGATTGCGAAGCCGTTGCCCTTCATCGCGAACGCTCCCGTCCCGACCGCAAGCAGGACGACAATCGCGAGAAGCAGTTTCTTTTTCATTCATTCTCCTTTTGAATTATCCTACGAGGGCCGCCCTCCCGCGTGTTCTGCGAGAGACGCGGCCCTTTCATGACATGCGAACCGTTTTTACTTATCGAGGAAGAACGCGACCCTGCGGTTCCGCCAGCGGTCTGCCAGGTTACTGTCCGGCACAAGCTGATCCGAGGCGCCGACTCCAGTGGTAGTGAACGTGGAAGGTTCCAGGCCCTTCATGACCAGGGCTTTTTTCACCGCCTCCGCACGGGCCTCAGAGAGCGGCAACAGTTCGTCCCGCTGCTCAAGGTCGCCGAGTGACTTATTGTCCCAGTGGATCATGACCGCGTGTCCCACGAGCTTGATCTTGTAGTTGGGGAACTTCTTCAGCTTCACGGCCATATCGGCGAGGTGCCTCATGTTCTGCGCGGCAAGCTCGGGTTTCACGTCCTGGTAGTCGGCCGTGTACGCCTTGAAAAAGATGCGGGAGCTCAGAATGCGGTAACCGGTGGGAGTCTTCTCCATCAGGATATCCACCGGAACCATCGACTTCAGCTCGCCCACGTTGCCGAACTCGTCCCGCACCTTGACGAGAACGGGATAGTCCTCCGCGGACAGAACGAAGTCGCCCTTGAAGCCCTTCCCATCCCAGACTGCCCTCTGAGTCGGCCATTTCGAGTCGAAGCTCCGGAAAAGGTGATTCTCAGGATCGTAGATCTCCATCCTCCAACTGTCGATTTTCGCCAGGCGGGAGCTTGCATCGACGCTGAGGGTGATGGTGGGTGACGCCTCTATCGGCGAGAACAGGGGATCTGAAAGTGTGATGGATCCCGTGGGGGGAGTGATGTCGAGAACGAAAGGAATGCTCGTCGTGGTGCCGGGCTTGAAGGCGCTCCCGTAATCCACCGAGAGCCTGGCGGTGTACGCCCCCTCCTCCGCGAGGGTTCCCGCATCGCTCTTCCCGTCCCAGCTCAGTGTTCTGGAAAGCTTCGATCCGTCCCCGCTCAAGGTCTTCTGAACGTGCTGCCCGGAGTCCAGGATCTCCAGCTTCCAGGAGCTCACCGACTCTCGCGGGCCGTAGGACAGCGCGAACTTCATGGTATCCATGACATTGTCCCCGGTGGGAGAGAAGCCTCCTGATCCCGGGGTGACCGAGAACGTCACCGGAGCCGCCGCCTGCTGGGCCGGCTGGGGGAGTCCGCTCACGGCAATCGCCGAGGAGATCCGGGCGGAATTGCCGAACTCGTCCCGCAGGATGGCTTCGGCTATGTAAGGCTGCCCGGGTGTCACCCAGTCGCCGCTGTTGGACTTGCCGTCCCACTGCATATCCGTGCCCGGCCACTTCCCGTCGAAACTCTGGAAAGCCCTTCCATCCTGGTCAAGAATGTCCAGCGACCAGCTGTCCATCCTGGCCACCGCGGAGCTTCCCGTGATGGAGATCGTCACAGGCTGTACGCTCCCGTTCTTGTCCGGGTCGAACTGCCCCGGGTTGAAAGTCACCTTGCCGCTCGGCGGTGAAACATCGAGAATAAAGCTGTTGCTCTGGGTCGTCACTGCGCTTGCGACGAAATAGCCGACTGTGAGCTTCGCGAAGTAGGTGCCTTCCGGCGCCATGGCCCCCGACTCGCTGTGGCCGTCCCAGGTCAGTGTCGTTGGTAGGTTCAGTGCGTCGCCGTTCCATTGTTTCTGCGTACTGTTTCCCGTGACCATCTCCACCTTCCAACTCCTGACCAGACCCCGGTTGCCGAAGAAAATTGAAAAGTCTATCGTTGAATGCTGCTTGTCCCCATTCGGAGCAAGTCCGGTCTGCTCGGTCTGGATAGAGTTCCCGGGAGTGGTTGGCCCGAGGCTCTGGCAGCCCAGAAGTGCCATACTGAGCACAACCGCTGCAATTCCAATTCTCAAGATTCTTTCTTTCATTATTCCCTCCTTGTTCGTTGATCTGGTGAGACAATCCTTACCATTGTAAATAAGCAAAATACGCGTCGCGAATCTGTACGGTAGCGCACCGAACGCTGTCGGCCGGCAGTAATCAGCGGCCCAGGATTGTCATCGCGTATTCTATTCTGCCAAGTGGCGTTGAGAGCTGCACGCCGTCGATGGCTCCTTTCAGAGCCTCCAGTAATTCACGCGCAATCGCGGTACCTTCCTCTAGTGCCGATTCCTTGCTGTCGCATTTCGACATGCGTTCGATCACGGCGTCGGGAACGTACACGCCTGGAACTTCGTTCTTCATGAACTCCGCCATCCGAAGGCTCACCAGCGGCCAGATCCCGGCAACGACAGGCACGCGCCGCAGGCCGCGCGCCCTGTCAATGAACAGCAGCAGGGGCTGAGGATCGAAGACCGGCTGCGTGATGGCGAACTCCGCGCCGGCATCAAGCTTCAATCTGAATCGTTCCAGCTCCCTTGCACTGCTCACGGCGCTTGGGTTGAGCGCCACCCCGTAGCAGAAGCCCGTCGGTTCCCCGACCGTGTTGCCCCCGAGATCGAGCCCCTGATTGAGCAGGTTCACCATGTTGCAGAGACCTATTGCGTCCACGTCGAACACGGCGGTGGCGTCGGGGTAGGTTCCGATGCTGGGAGGATCGCCGGTGACGAGCAGGACATTGCGGATTCCGAGGGCGTGCGCACCGAGGATCTCCGCCTGGAGGGCCAGGAGGTTCTTGTCCTTGCACGTGATGTGAGGGATGGCCTCGATTCCCGCCCGCTGCTGGAGCACGGCCGCGGCGGACACGGCGGCCATCTTCGCCTGGGCCCGCGGGCTGTCGGGCACGTTCACCGCGTCGATCCCCTTTTCACGGAGGATGCGGGCATTCTCGATGAGCTTCGTCATGTCGATGCCCTTGGGCGGGACCAGCTCGACGCAGGTCACGAAGTCCCCCCGCGCCAGCTTTGCGGCCCAGGCGCTTTTCTTTTCCAGGGGGACCGGCGGCCGCGCCTGAGCCGGGGCCGAAACCCGCGCGCTCTCTGGAGGCCGTCCCGGCGCAAGGGCCTTGATCTCGTTGCGGATCTCTCTGATGTGGGCGGGAGTCGTGCCACAGCACCCGCCGACGATGCGCACGCCGGACTGGATCATGCGCTTCGCGTATTTCGCCATGTACTTCGGCGTGGTCTGGTAGATGTTGCGGCCCTCGACGTTCACGGGGACCCCGGCATTGGGCTGGATGCACAGGGGGAGACGGGCCACCTTGAGCATCCGCTCCGCCGCATCCAGCATGCTGCGCGGGCCTTCCGAGCAGTTCAGCCCCAGGACGTCCGGGGCGAGCTCCTGGATCTCCGTCGTGAAGACCTCCGGTTCCGTTCCGTACGGCGACGCCCCCTCGGCGTTGATCGTCATGCAGGCGATGACGGCAAGGTCGCTGCTCCTGCGGACGCCGCGGATCGCGGCCTTCAGCTCTCCGACGTCCACGAACGTCTCCAGGATGAGCAGGTCGGCGCCCGCCTCCGAGAGCACCGAGGCCTGGCGGGCGAAGAGCTCCTCCGCCTCCTCGATCCTCATGGCGCCAATGGGCTGGATCATCACCCCGAGCGGGCCAAGAGAGCCTGCGACGAAGACGCTGTCGGTCCGGCCGGCATCCGCGATGGCCTGGCGCGCCAGCTCCACGGCGCGGCCGTTGATCTCCGAGAACTTCTCCGCCAGACCCGCCGCCCGCAGCTTGGGAATGCCGGCGCCCCAACTGTTGGAGGTGATGACATCCGCCCCGGCCTCGAGGTATTCGCGGTGAATGCCCGCCACCAGCCGGGGATCCGAGAGACACACTTCCTCGAAGGAACGATTCAGGAAGACGCCCCTCTCGTAGAGCATCGTGCCCATGGCGCCGTCGAAGAGGATGGTCTTCTGCTGCGAGAGCCGCGCGCGGAAATCGACTTTCATGATGCCGCCTCCGAAGGCCGAATCAGGCCGGGTGCCGCTCTCTCAGCGTTTTCGCCGCGTGCACCATTGCGACGAGGGATGGCTCGGTCTCCTTCCACTGCCGTGTCTTCAGGCCGCAGTCGGGGTTGACCCAGAGCTGCCCGGGCGCAAGCACCGCGAGCGCCTTTTCCAGCAGTGCGAGGATCTCTTCGGAGGAGGGGACCCGCGGGGAATGGATGTCGTAGACGCCGGGGCCGATCTCATTGGGGTAACGGAACGCGCGGAACGCGCCGAGGAGCTCCATGCGTGATCGTGCGGACTCGACCGAAAGGACGTCCGCGTCCATGGCGGCGATTGATGCGACGATATCATTGAACTCGGAGTAGCACATGTGCGTATGGATCTGTGTCGCGTCCTTCACGCCGGAGGAGGCGATTCGAAACGACTCCACGGCCCAGTCGAGATAGGCCTTGCGGTCTTCTGCTCGCAGGGGAAGCCCCTCGCGGAGCGCCGGCTCGTCGATCTGGATCATGCGGATGCCCGCGGCCTCAAGGTCGCGGACCTCATCCCTGATGGCCAGGGCGATCTGACGGCAGGTAAGAGACCGGGGCTGGTCGTCCCGGACGAACGACCACGCGAGAATCGTCACCGGGCCGGTGAGCATTCCCTTCAGCGGCTTTCGGGTGAGAGACTGGGCATAGGCCGACCATCGGACCGTCATCGGCCTTGGCCGCTCGACGTCACCGAAGATCACCGGCGGCTTCACGCAGCGGGACCCGTAGCTCTGCACCCACCCGTTTCGGGTGAAGGCGAAGCCGGAGAGCATCTCCCCGAAATACTCTACCATGTCGTTGCGCTCGAACTCGCCGTGCACCAGCACGTCGAGGCCCATGGATTCCTGCAGTCGCACGGTCCGCTCGATTTCCTCTTCCAGGAACTTCTCGTACTGGGCCTGGGTGATGATCCCCGCGCGCCGCTCGGCGCGCGCGGCACGGACCTTCTGCGTCTGGGGAAAGGAGCCGATCGTCGTCGTGGGGAAAAGCGGCAGTGAGATGGACGCGGCCTGCGCCGTGCGGCGCGCCGCATAGGGACTGGCGCGACGGGACATCTCGGGGGTCAGCGATGCAAGGCGTTCCTGTACTCGGGGTGAGTGGATGCGCGCGGAAGCCCGGCGCGACTTCTGCCTCCGGGCGCTTTCCTCCAGCTGGACTGAGACGCTCGCGGTGCCTTCATTAAGCGCTCTGGCCACAACCACGAGCTCGTCCAGCTTCTGGCGGGCAAAGGCCAGCCAGCCGAGGAGCTCCACGTCCAGCAATGTCTCTTTCGCGAGGTCTTCCGGGCAGTGGATCAGGGAGCAGGACGGGGCGATGATCACATGGTCGCTTCCGAAGGCATCCACAAACGGCCGGGCGGTGTTCACCAGTTCCTGGAGATCCGCCTTCCAGACGTTGCGGCCGTCCACGAGGCCGAGAGAGAGGACGGTTTCCACCGGTTTTTTTCGCAGGATCTCCGCGCCCTGCCGGGTCCCCCGCACGAGATCCACGTGAAGTCCGGAAACGGGAAGCTTCAGTGCGAGATCGAGGTTGTCCCCGAGGTCCCCGAAGTAGGTCGTGAGCATGAGCTTTACCCCCGAGGCTGCCAGGTGCGCGTAGGCGTGCTTGAAGGCCCGGCGTGCCTGGTCCGACAGGTCGGTGACGAGCAGGGGCTCGTCCACCTGCACCCAGGAGGCGCCTTTGCGGGCGAGCCGGTCCAGCACATCCTCATAGACGGGCAGCACCGCATCGAGAAAAGAGAGCGGATCCTCAACCCCGTCCGATGATTTCGCCAGGGAAAGGAAGGTCACGGGGCCGAGGATCACGGGCCGGGCGGGGATTCCGCCCGCAACAGCCTCCTCGAATTGATCGATCACCTGGGTGAACGCCAGCCGAAAACGCTGGCCGGTGGAAATCTCCGGCACGATGTAGTGGTAGTTGGTGTCGAACCACTTTGTCATTTCCAGTGCTGGCAGGTCGCGCCCTCCTGCCTGGCTGCCGCGTGCCATCGCAAAATACGCCGGCAGGTTCAGGGGGTCCATCGCGGAGGCCCCGTATCGCGGGGGGACGGCGCCGAGCATTGCGGCCGTATCCAGGACGTGATCGTAGAACGAGAAATCACCCGAGGGGATGATGTCGATCCCCGCGGCAGACTGCGAATTCCAGTGCGCGGCGCGGATCCGGGCCGCTTCATCCCTGAGTGACTTTTCGTCCGCATCCGAGGCCCAGTAGCGCTCGAGAGCCTTCTTCAGCTCGCGGCCCGCGCCCATTCGGGGGTATCCAAGAACTGCTGTATGTGTCATCTGGCCGAAAGATAGGCATCGGCGACCATGGGGGTCAAGGGAATTGGCGCGGGAGAGTGAGGTGCGCGCCTTTCTACTCTCCGTCAAATATCATCCTTATATTACGTTCATGGGAGTCAATCTCGGAATGTGGAAAAGGGCGACAACGACCCTCGTGCGCATGGACAGCAAGACGGAGTGGGACGCCCTGGACGTCGTGTCGAAGTGGCTGATCGCCACACGCTCCGGCGTGACGACGGTCACGCTGTACTCCTGCGTGATAGCGGGATTCTTTGCCCTGCGGGCGGGGGTGTTCGCCTTCCTCCCGTGGCTGGTCATGACGATCGGTCTCTTCCTTGCCCACGGCGCGAACAACCTGCTCAACGACTATACCGACTACAGCCGGGGGATCGACACGGACAATTACTTCCGCACCCAGTACGGGGTTCATCCGCTCGCGCAGGGATTCTGGGGCAAGGCGGCGCAGATGCGCTGGTTCATCGTAAGCGGTCTGCTGGGCATGCTCTCCGCCGTGTACGCCGTCTATTATTCCGGGTTTGATCCCGTGGTCATCGGCCTGTTCGTCTACGGGTCCCTTATGCTGCTCTTGTACACGTATCCGCTGAAACACTTCGCGGTGGGCGAGCTCACGATATTCGTGATCTGGGGGCCGATCATGATCGGCGGCGTGTACATGGTGCTCGCGCACCAGTGGAGCTGGGGCGTGGCGCTGGCAGGCGTTCCCTTCGGGCTGAGCGTGGCGAGCATCAACATCGGGAAGCACATCGACAAGTCCGAGGAGGACCGTCGGAAAGGCGTGCACACGCTGCCCGTGCTCATCGGGCAGTCAGCGGCCCGGTGGGTGAACATCATGGCGATAGTTCTCGCCTATGCTTTTGCCCTCTCCTCGATCTTCGTCACTCACTTTCTCTCACCGGTGCTTCTCCTGGTATTCCTGGCCGCACCGGACGCGTGGAAGGCGGTGAAGCTCCTGTCGAAGCCGAGGCCTGCCGAAGCCCCTCCGGGTTACCCGATCTGGCCCCGCTGGTTCTCCTCGGTCGCGTTCCTGCACAATCGGAAGTTCGGAAATCTTTTTATTGTCGGCGTTGCGCTTGACATGGCGGTGCGGCTGATCTTCCCCACCTTCTGGAGGTAGGACGGCGTGCCCTAATAGATCTCCACGGAACCCACCCCGGTTTCGACGAAGATCTCCGCCTTGTTCGCCGCCGAATCGAACTCGGAGGAGCGATAGCCGGCGCCGGATTCCGGGAACCGCGCTCTGTCCACGTGGACGCCGGCAAGGGCGCTTCGCACGATGATCGACGCGGCAACTCCCTGCGGCACACGGATCTTCACGGCGGCAGCGCCGGATTCCACGGTGACGCGCGTGTGGCCCGCGTGCGACGGAAGGTCGATGGTGGTTGAGCTTGCTCCCGTTTTCAGGAGCAGCTCGCGCACCTGGAGGTCTCCAAGGGAGAGCCGGGCCTCGCTCGCGCCTGTTTCCAGCCTGAGGGAAAGCGGCAGACCGGGGTTCAGCCCGAAATCCCAGTCACGCGTGCCGGCCCATCCCCGGCGCCACGGGCCGAAGACGTAGTGACTCACGTCCCTGTCTTTCACTCTC
>PMZS01000217.1 GCA_003170115.1 Spirochaetaceae bacterium | reverse complement strand
CACCTGCCTCGGCCGCCCTCTCAGTCCGACAAGCTCCTAGAGCTGACCTATCAGACTTCGGACTTCTACCTCGTCGCAGAGGAGGGTCCCGTCAGAGATGATCAACCCAACAGCTCCCGAGTATTCTCCATTTATATAGCCACCTCCGTGCGTTCTCGACCTTGATATTCTTTGGGGCTGTCGTATCCCAAGCATTGATGCGGTCTATGTGTGTTGTGAAAACGAACTTGCCGCTACCCCTGTGGAAGGATGGACCAGAAGACGCCTGCGCTGCCTCCTCTGGAAGCAATGGAAGCGCGGGAAGGTCCGTTTCAGGGAACTAAGAAGTAGGGGAGTCAAAGAAGCCTTGGCCGCGTAGACGGCAGGAAGCGCGCATGGGCCGTGGAGGCTGAGCCATAGCCCTGGAGTGCAGAATGCGTTGCCCAACACTTTCTTCGATTCTCTCGGCCTCCCGGCGCTGGTGCCGTGATCGTGATTTCTCACCGAACCGNNACGGTGGTGTGACAGGGAAAGCCTGTGAGGGCCCACCTATGTCGATTAGCTCCGCAAAGGCTCGCGTTTACTGAGAAATCAATCGCCGTTGGTATTGCTCAACGTGTGCAGAAATGGTTCTTGTCTGATCGATCTGTTCAAAGTGAACCGCGATTTTGTGAAATTTGCTTGACAACTCGGGGTGGCTGTGTTTGAATCAATTGACCACCAAAAAAACCGGGAGAACAGACCCTCGAAGCTAAGCCGCAAGATTGTCATCCATAACAGGCCGAATCTTGAAGTTGACTCATTGGGGAGAACAAGGAGGCAGCCATGGCTAAGAAGGAAATCGGCGTCGGTGTAATCGGGCTGGGCATGGGATCCGGGATGTTTGCGTTGAACCAGAACGACTCCACCCGGCTCGAGGTGCGCGCAATCTGCAGCCAGACGGAAGCAAAAGTGAAGGCGCTGTCGGAGAAGTACTCGATCGACTCGTGGACCACGGACTACCGGGAGCTCGTGAAGAGGAAGGACATCGACGTCGTGGCAGTGTACAGCCCGGATCATCTCCACCACGAGCACTGCGTCGCCGCTTTGAAGGCCGGGAAGCACGTGGTGTGCACCAAGCCCCTGACGAACAACCTGGAGTACGCAAAAGAGCTCGTACGCCTGGTACGCGAGACCAAGCTCAAGTTCCTGGTCGGCCAGACGATGCGCTACGATCCCCAGATGACGGCCGCCAAGCGATTCTTCGACGATGGGGAAATCGGCGGGGTCATCTTTGCCGAGGCGCACTACGTGCACGACCTGCGACCAATCTTTGGGATGACCCCATGGCGGTTGACGGCGCCGCAGGACTTCATGTTCGGCGGCGTCTGCCACCCGGTGGACGTGCTGCGCTGGTTCATGGGCGACATCGAAGAGCTGCACGCGTTCGGGTGCAAAGGTCCCCTGACGCCGGAGTATCCCCTAATGGACAACTTCAGCCTGAACGTGAAGTTCACAAATGGGGCGATAGGGCGAATCCTCGGCCTCTACGGGGTGATCGAGCCCACCGAGCCGATGATGAAGGTGTCTCTCTTTGGCACGAAGATGAATGTCGTTGCCACCTACTCCGACAACCTGGGCGGGCAGGTGAAGACCGTCTGGGACAAGATCGATTTCCGGCCCACTTCCACAATGCCCTTCCCCGTCGAGCGCGGGATCGACGTGTACGGCCACACGAACTCGATTGTGCGCTATATGAAGCACCTTGAAGACTGCATCGTGAACAACAAGGAGCCGTCTCCCAGCGTCCTCGACGGGGCAAAGACGATCTCCGCGGGTGCAGCCGCCTGGCAGTCGATCAAGGAGGACAGGGTGGTCAAGGTATTCAACGAGTTCTGAACCCGCCGGCAAAGGAGAAGCACACGAATGGACAGTAACATCCCTCTCGTCTCGATCGGCTTTGACGGATACGACCTCGAGCCGGCCCTCCATGGGCTCGCCCGGACCGATTCGCGCAATATCATCCTGTGCTGCATCGACGGTTTCACCAAGCACGTCATTCCCGAAGAGATTGACATGGCAGCCTGGGAAGAGACGCGGGCCCTGGTCCGGAAGTGCGGGCTTACATTCTACGGGCTCTTCGGCCACTGCAACCTCTCCGATGTCGATGACTTGCCGAAGCTGAAGAAGCGCATGGAGTACACCCGCTTCATGGGTGGCGGGTACATCGACACGAACGCGGGCGCGAAAAGGACAGAAGAACAATTCTTCAAGAACCTTCCCCAGGTCGAGGAGCTGGCGGAGAAATTGGACCTGACGGTATGCCTGGAGACTCACGGGGACATGCTGCAGACCGGGAAAGACTGCGCGGCCCTCTTCAAGCGCATCAGGACGGGACGCATCCGCGTGAGCTACGACCCGGCGAACGTCTATTTCTACAACCGCGGCACGGTGAATGTTGCCGAAGACCTGAAGGTTGCCCTCCCGTTTGTCGGCATGGTCCATTTCAAAGGCGTTAACCACTCGTCGGACCGGAAAGCATGGAGCTTCCCGCTCGTGAAGGACTCTGCCTGCAACCCAGTGTTCGATTACGACCGGATCTTCCGCGTATTAGATGACGGAAAATACAACGGAATGGTCGCCGTCGAGTTGGAGGAGAGATTCCGCCACGAGGAGGGGAAGGGGTTTATCATCGATCCTGTGTGGCCCGAAGACAAGGTGGTGAAAAAGTACAACGAGGAGATCGCGTACCTGCGGTCTCAAATCACATGGCTGTGAGCCGGGGAATATCAAGGCAAGACTCATGACCGAAGAAGTGCCAGCGGGAATCGTTCTTCGCACGGAGGGGCTGTCGAAGTCTTTTCCCGGCGTTCGGGCGTTCGACAACGTCGATTTCGATCTCCGTGCGGGTGAAATCCACTGCGTTGTCGGAGAGAACGGAGCCGGGAAATCGACGTTCATCAAGCTCCTTTCGGGCGTGCTCACGCCGGACGACGGCGCCGTATGGATCGGCCCGGTACGGTTCAGCCATCTGACGCCCCGCCTCTCCCAGCAGCATGGCGTGCAGACGGTCTACCAGGAAATCGAGCTGGCCCCCTCGCTTTCCGTGGCAGAGAACCTCTTTATCGGGAACGAGGTCACCGGGCCGCTCGGGCTCATCGATTACGGTGAAATGGAGAGACGGGCGAGGGACCTGCTCGGTGAGTTCGACCTTTCGATCGATGTAAAGGCGCGCAACCGGCAGCTGAGCCTCGTCGAGCAGGAGATCGTGCAGATCGTGAAGGCGCTCTCCAAGCGGCCGAAGATCCTCATTCTCGACGAGGCAACAGCGTCGTTCAGCCGGAAGGAAATCACAAGGCTGCTGAACCTTGTGCAGGAGATCAGCCGAAAGGGGGTCTCCGTCCTGTACATCTCCCACCACATCGAGGAGGTTCTCTCGATCGCAGACAGGATCACCGTCCTTCGGGATGGGCACAAAGTCGGATGCTTCCGCAGGGAGGAGATCACCATCGAGGGTCTCATCGCGTGCATCCTGGGAACCGAGGCGCGGGCATTCTACCGAAAGAGCGCCCATCGGATCGCGAATGACGCTTCCCTCCACGTCAAGGGGATCGCCAAGGACGGTATGCTGCACGAGGTCTCCTTCAGCGTGTCCGCGGGCGAGGTGCTCGGGATAGCGGGCCCCATTGGTGCCGGGAAGACCGAGCTGGCGCGGCTGCTCTTCGGCCTGGAAAAACCAGATCGAGGCAGCGTCTCCTACCGGGGAGTCGAGATCACCGCGCACACCCCGTCTCAGGCGATCCGCAGCGGCATGTGCCTGCTCACAGAGAACAGGCGCATCGATGGCCTCCTGTTGAGGAGGCCGCTCTTCGAGAACGTGACCTTCGCTGGTCTGTGGCGGACGCTTGGGCCTTTCCTCGGCCTGCGGACGGAGCGCAGCCGTGTGCGCTCGCTCATTGGTCAGCTCGACATCAAGTGCACCGACCACACTCAGGTGGTGGGAAAGCTGAGCGGTGGCAACCAGCAGAAGGTCGTGCTCGCCAAGTGGTTCTCCAATGCGCCCGATATCTACATCTTCGACGAGCCGACCGTCGGCATCGACGTCGGTGCCAAGCAGGAAATCTATGCCCTGATCTCCGCCCTTGCCGATCAGGGGAAGATCCTTCTCATCATCTCCTCAGACCTGCCGGAGCTGGCGGCGCTGTGCTCACGGGTCATTGTGATGAAAGACCGCCGGTTGGTCGGGGAGCTTGCCGGAACCGACGTCACGGAGGCGGGCATCCTGCGGCTTATCATCGAAGAGAAAGGAGAGGCAGCCACCGCATGACCAGGAGTCTCGCCCTGCGCGGCCTTCTGCGCAATCAGACATTCATACTGTTTCTCACTCTCGTGGCCTTCATCATCATCGTCAGCTCGCTTTCGTCACATTTCCTCACGTTGTCCAACCTACTGAACGTGCTGCAGCAGATCGCCGTGGTCGGCATCATTACGGTAGGAATGACTGTGGTGATCCTGTCGGGAGGGCTGGACATCTCCGTCGGGACCGTTATTTCCCTGTCTGCCTCGGTCACCGCCGTAATGATCGGCAACGGGGCGAGCGTCGCAGTCGCCGTGATCGCCGGATTTGCCATCGCAGTGGTGAGCCAGGTCGTGAACGGCGTCATCATCAGCCTGACGAAGTGCATCCCGATCATCATTACGTTGGGAACGATGAGCATCTACCAGGGGTTCGCCCTCCTCGTGACGGGAGGCTACACGCACAACCTGCAGGGAGCGTTCCAGTTCCTCGGCAGGAGCGATGTTCTGTACATCCCTGTGCCGGTTCTCGTGTTGGTGGCCGTGAACATCCTCGTCTTCCTCCTCCTGAAGTACCTGAAGTTCGGCAGGCGCGTGTACGTTCTGGGCGCAAACGAGAATGCCGCCTTCGTCTCGGGGATTAACATCATCGGGAACAAGATCCTCGTCTACACGGTGCATGGAGTGACTGCGGGGATCGCGGCGATGGTCCTCGTGTCCCGGGTCGGGTCTGCGATTGCCGTCATGGGCACCGGGTACGAGCTTCGCTCCATTGCGGCCGCCGTCATCGGCGGCGTCTCCATCATGGGAGGCGAGGGGACGATTCTGGGAGCGTTCCTCGGCGTCGTCCTTCTCGGCCTCATCTCGAACGCGCTCAACATCCTCAATGTCCCATCGAGCTTTCAAAACGTCGCCCTTGGCGTCGTGATCGTTCTGGCAGTCATCATAAGTACCATGGGAAGCAAACGGAAGTAGGAAGGAGGTTAAGGAGGAGAGACAGGGAAAGAATCGGTTCTGGGCATCGACAAACTCTCGAAACAACAGGAGGTTTCAGTCATGAAAAGAGTTCGTTTTTCCACGCTCGCGATAGCGGCGGTCCTGCTCCTCTGCGCAGCGTTCGTCTTTGCTGGCGGGACAAAGGAAGCCCCGAAAGGCAAGGCGTACACCATCGGCCACATCATGCCGGGTCCCGATCCCTGGTACCAGGCGGACCTCGATGCGGTCACCTACTGCGCGAAGCTGGTGGGCGCAAACGTCGTCGCTCTGAACTCGGAGTTGAAGCCTGAAAAGGAAATCTCGAACGTCGAAGACCTCATCAGCCGCAAGGTAGATGCGATCCTCCTCGACTCGATGTCGGGGGACCTCGCCTCGCAGGCTGTGAAGCTCGCGAACAACGCGAAAGTTCCCATCGTCATGATTTCCAGCTCCCCGCCGAAGGATGGGAAGGTCGTGGCGTACGTGTCCTTCGACTTCAAGAAGATCGGCGAGATGGTCGGCACCTACATATCCAAGAGCCATCCTGGGGCAAAGGTTGCCTGGATCACAGGCAAGCCCGGCGCGGGCATCATCGAAGCTTACCGGGACGGGCTTGTGGGCAAGCTGGCTGAGCTGAACACCGGGGCGAAGGTTGTGGCCGAGCAGCCTACCGACTGGAACCGCGAACAGTCCATGGGCATCATGTCCAACTGGCTGGAGTCAAAGCTCGATTTCGACGTCGCTTTCGTGAACAACGAGGACATGTCGGGCGGGGTCGTTCAGGTCATGAAGGAAAAGGGCGTGCTCGGCAAGATCCCCATCGTGTCAACGGGAGGATCGACGGAAGGCCTGAACATGATCAAGGCCGGGGAAATTGAGGCAACGATGGCCGCTTCTCCCGCGGTCGAGGGCGCCATGGCGATGAAAATCACCCTCGACTACCTGCATGGAAAGCAGGTGAAGAGCTACTATGATCTTCCCCTCATGGCGGTCACGAAGAGCAACATTGACCAGGCCGTCACCTGGAAGATCGATGAAAATGTCCTGAAGTTGATCGGCTGGGACTACTAAGAACAAACAGAGGAGAGTGGGTCCCTGCTCTCATGCGGGCAGGGACCGGAAAGGGGCAATAGATGTCACGAGGGATGAAGATCATTTGTGCAGCAGGACTCGTTCTTCTCGTCGCTGCGGGCGCATTTGCAGCGCCGAAGGCGTTGAAGTTCGGGTACATCATGCCGGGCCCGGATCCGTGGTACGGGTATGCCAAGGACGGGTTTCTCTTCGCTGCCGCGAAGAACAACGTCAGCGTGGCCGTCGTGAACTCTGACTACGACCAGCAGAAGGAGCTTGCCAACCTCGATGACCTGATCACACAAAAGGTGGACGGCATCGACCTGTTCTCGTTCAACCCCGACGGCGTTCAGATCGGCGCGCAGAAGGCGAACAAGCTTCAGATCCCGCTCCTGGCCGAAATGAGCGCGATTGCCAAGGGGCCGGGCACGGTTGTCAGCGACGTGGAGTTTGACTGGTACAAGCTGGGCGTGGTCATCGCGGATACTATTGCGAAGCTGCATCCCGGCGAGCGTGTCCTGGAGATCACAGGGCTCGTCGGGCAGGGACCGGTCGACCTGTACCTGAAGGGCATGCAGGCGCGCATGAAGGAGCTGGGTAAGAACACGCTCGTCGGCATCCAGCCCGCCGACTACAACCGTGAGAAGGCCATGAACATCATGCAGAACATGCTGCAGTCCGGCCAGCAGTTCACGGTGGTCCATGTTGGCAATGAGGACATGGCGATGGGCGTGCTGCAGGTGCTGAAGGACGCCGGCAAGCTGAACAATCCCATCCACGTCATCAGCAACAATGGCTCCCCGGAAGGGCTCGAAGCCATCAGGAGCGGCGACCTCGAGGCCACCGTGTCCACGTCTCCCGGGGTGGAAGGTCTCGTCTGTTTCGAAGCACTCTACCGACACGTGCAGGGCAAGAAGATCCCGGCACAGGTCATGATCCCCATGATCCCGATCGACAAGACCAACGTAGCGAGCGCAGTAGCCTGGAAGGTCGACGACAACGCGTACGCCATGGTCAGGAAGATGTTCGACGACCTGGGAGTGAAGTAGTCAGGAAGCGGGGAGACCCGCGTGAGCGGGCGCCCGCGCGGCGCCCGCCACCCTGTACCTCAGAAAGAACACGTGAAGCTTCTCGAAATTCGCGGTCTCACAAAAACCTTCCCTGGTGTCGTCGCTCTGGAGAACGTCGATTTCGACTTGTCCGCGGGAGAGATCCACTGCCTCGTGGGCGAGAACGGCGCAGGGAAATCGACTTTCATCAAGGTCCTTTCCGGAGCGCTCGCTCCGGATCGCGGGACTCTTCGGTTGTTCGACGCGGAATACCAGAGCCTGACGCCCCGTCAGGCCATCGATCTCGGAGTCCAGACCGTGTACCAGGAGAGCATCCTCGTGGGCACGCTCACGATCGGGGAGAACATCTACCTGGGGCACGAAAACCTCACGCGGACCGGCTTCTTCGATGTCTCCTCCACCATGCGCCGCGCCCGGGAGCTCATGGTCTCCCTGGGGATCGGCTTCAATCCCCGCACCGTCGTGAGCGAGCTCTCCACCGCCGAGCGTCAGATCGTCGGCATCGTGAAGGCGCTTTCGAAAGACGCGCGCATCCTCGTTCTCGACGAGCCTACCGCGTCCCTGAGCTCCTCGGAGAAGGAAATGCTCCTGGGGCTTCTCAGGACAATAGCCGCCCACGAGGTAGGAATCATCTACATCTCGCACCACCTCGAGGAAGTCTTTGAGGTGGGGGACAGGATAACCGTGCTGAAGGATGGAAGGAGAGTGAGTACACACGAGGGAAAGACCGTGGACAGAGAGCTCCTGATCCGTGAAATGGTAGGCCGGGATGCGAGCCTCTTCTACAGGCGTGAACCGGCAGAGCCGTCCGCGAACCGGCCGAAGAACCTCCGCGTAGAGAACTACACGCGGAAGGGTGTTGTAGACGGTATTACTTTCGAAGTTGCCGGCGGCGAGATCTTCGGAATCGGCGGCATGGTTGGCGCGGGCAGAACCGAGCTCGTCCGCCTCCTCTTCGGCCTGGACACCCGCGACGCGGGGCGTCTCCTCTATGATGGCAGGGACATCACCCCGTCGACCCCTCTCCACGCCATCCGTCACGGCCTTTGCCTCATCACGGAAGACAGGCAGAAGACCGGCCTCATCCTCGTGCGGTCGGTCAAGGAAAACGTTTCGATCGCCCGGCTCGCGCTGAAGGCGGGACCGTTCATGAACCTCCGTGAGGAGGACGGGGTAGTCAGCGACATCGTGCGGCAATTGCGCATCATGACGCCGAGCATCCGGCAGGAAGTCGTCAATCTTAGCGGCGGCAACCAGCAGAAGGTGGTTCTTGCCAAGTGGATGCTGACCGACGCCGACATCTTCCTCTTCGACGAGCCCACTCGCGGGATCGACATCGGCTCGAAGGAGGAGATCTACCGGCTCATGACGTCGCTGGCTTCCCAAGGCAGGATCGTCATCATGGTCTCCTCCGACATGCCCGAGCTCACCTCGATGAGCGACCGCGTGGGGATCATGAGGGGCGGCAGGATGGTGTGCATTCTCGAGCGCGGTGAGATCAGCGAGGAAGCGATCCTGAGCCATTCCATAGGAGCAATCCAAAGATGAGTGAACCTCAACCTCGGGTCATGGTGGCGCCGAAGAGAGCGGGGGGCCTGCGAAAGATCTTTTCCAATCAGACGCTTTTCCTTGCGATTCTCATCGTGATCCTGAGCGGCATCACGACGGCCCTGAATCCCGCATTTCTGACCGTGGGAAACATACTGAACGTTCTGAACCAGATCTCCGTGCCGGCCATCGTTTCGGCGGGTGCTGCTCTGGTCATGATCTCGGGCAACTTCGACATCTCGGTTGGAGCAATGATTGGCTTGTCTACCACTACTGCGGCGCTCCTCGTCGTCGAAGGCCATCCCCTCCAGTCTTCCATTCTCATCGGGTTTCTTATTTGCGTTGCCTGCGGGTTGGCAAATGGCATCATCATATCTAAGACTCGGACCCCCTCCTTCATCATGACCCTCGCCATGCTCTCGATCTATCACGGCATATCCCTTATAACGACCGGGGGGATCACGAAGTCTCTCGCCGGCACGTTCGCCGGCCTCGGGCGCGGGGCGACCCTCGGCGTGCCCAACCCGATCCTCGTCTGCTTCGCGGTGTACGTGGTCCTGTATCTCTTCCTGCGCTATACCAAGCTCGGCCGTCGGATCTTCGCGGTAGGCGGCAACGAGGAGGCGGCGTATCTCTCAGGAGTGAACACCGACAGAGCAAAAATCATGGTATATATTATGAACGGCGCCCTGGTCGGGCTGGGCGCCGTCGTTCTCCTGTCCCGGCTGGGCGCGGCATTGCCTTCGACCGGCTCGGGCATGGAGCTTCGCGCCATTGCGGCAGTCGTCATCGGCGGGGTGCCCCTCACGGGAGGCAAAGGAAGCGCCATCGGGGTCTTCCTCGGCGTCGTGCTCATGGGGCTTATCTCAAACATGCTCAACCTTCTAAATATCAGTGCATACTACCAGGAAGTGGTGATCGGCCTCATTATCGCGATCGCCGTCATTGTCAGCAACCTTGGTAAGCTCCTCCGCAAGTAAGCGGCCCGCCTCAACCGCTTGTCATGCTGTGCGGGTTGGCTCTGCAGACTTGAAACAACCAGGAAGCACCTCGTCTGCACCTTGGAGATCAACTTCTCGTTGGTTTCCGACAGCTCAGCCAGTGCGTTGCTCAATTCATCCAGCGCTGCCTGGAACTGACCCTGGAGATACTCGACCAGAGAGACCACCGCATCGGAGCCGGCATTATACGCATTGAGGATATGCTCCCTGCTTATGCGCGGCAGCCGTCTGGCGCTCTTCCTTCCCATTAGCTGGAATGTTTCATACTATTGAAATTTCCGGAATCCCCAACATTTGTCCGGTATTCTAGCTGAACAGTTGCGAAATTTTCATCTTACGTACGCTGCCGTACAGAGAGACCTCGAATTCTATGCCTATTTTAACCCTGATTGGAAGTTCAAAAATAATAGAGATAACATGACAAGCGGGCTTTAGCGGCAAATGACTTCAATGGAAACAAGGCGAGGCAACGAAGTTCAGAACTTGATGGGCTGACTGCGAAACGAGGGAGGATCAAGCATGAAGAAGTTATGTTTCCGAGTAACCATGCTGGCCGTGGTTGTACTGGGCCTGACGTATTGCGTTTCGGTACCGAGCAAACATCCCGCTTACTTGCATGCGCTCGAGGATCTGCGCAGCGCGCGTTGGATGATCGAGCATCGCCCGGGAGACTGGGTCCGTTCGGTGCACGAGGTCGACGCGGTACGTCAAATCGATTGGGCCATCACAGAAATCAACAAGGCAGCAATCGATGATGGCAGGGACATCAACTGGCATCCACCTGGGGATGAACTTCCTACTCACCCTGGCAGGCTCCAGAAAGCACTGGAATACCTGAACAAGGCTCACAGTGATGTCGCCCAGGAAGAGGACAACGATTTCGCCAAGGGATTGCGGAATCGCGCGATCGGCGCAATTGAAGCCGCGATACGCGATACTCAGGGTGCGTTGAAGGACTGATGTGTTTCGGCTGAACGGCCTCGAGTTTTGCGACCCGGGGACCGTTCGGCGGCTTTTGTTTCGCATCGAAGCCGCACGTCATTGCTGTGCCTAAAAAGGCCCATCACTTAATCGCTCTATCTGGGCTGCTATTGTCGATTATTTCGGACAGGGATGCCCAAGGAGTGAAGACTGCCGAGGGGCCATGAAGAATGATCTTTCCTTCTTTGAGTCGTTCGTCAGCCCAGTTGCGAGCAGCCGCCTTAGAGAATTGAAGAGTTGAGACAGGGGACATATAGTCCCCGTTCTCGTCGCGGAAACGGCAGTAGTAAATGCAGGTGTTCGGTTTGACGGCAGATCGCTTGAAAAGGGAGTAGGGACGTTTGGGCTTCTCCATGGAGCACCTCTGCGTTGACACCACCTGTAATAATGTCACAGATAATGTCACAGTTGGTGCGTTCATGGAGGTCCGTTTTCGGTCCCTCCCGGCAAGTCAATACAACGTAACGACTTGCTTTGCTGCGGACTGGACTTGAACCAGCACACCCTTTCGGGCACCAGCCCCTCAAGCTGGCGTGTCTACCAAATTNNAATTGAGGCCGTTCGGCGAGGCTGCAAGGCGGTTCCATACGGCAGGGAGGGGCGGCACGCCGCGCGCGGCAACCCCGACAGGCGGCGCACCGCGGCACCGCGCCGCCTTCCCGTGGTCTGTTTTCCTCCTTATATTGGCCACGTGACGCCACCCAGACTGAATGCGCCTTTTCTCATCACCGGGTGCGAGGTCGTTCTGCCTGACAGGGTGATCAGGCACGGTGCGGTTCTTGCCGATGAGGGCACGATCCTCTTCGCGGGCTCGGAGGATCGGCTTCCGGGGAAGCTGCCTGACGGCTGCAGAAGGATCACGGCGCCGGGGATGCGCGCTTGTCCCGCTCTCTGGGAGACACACATCCACGGATGCGGAGGGGTGAGCACGGAGAGCATGTCAACGCAGTCACTCGCGCGGATGGCGCAGTTCCTGGCCCGGCGAGGGATCGGCGCATTCCTTCCGACAATCGTGTCCGACGAACGTTACATCGCCTCCCTCGGAGAGGCACTCGACTCGGTCCGGGACACTCCGGTGCTGCGGAGACGGATCCCCGGGGTCCACGTGGAAGGGCCGTTCGTATCCGCAAAACGCAGAGGGGCAATACCGGAAGCTCTTGTCCGCGCTCCCTCCATCGAATATTTCGAGAGGATGATCGCACTCTCGCATGGGACGATCCGGGTTCTCACGATCGCATCCGAGCTGCCCGGTTCCAAGGAGATCATCGCACGACTGCCGGCGGCCGGCATTCTTCCCTCATTGGGTCACTCCGATGCCTCCTACGAATCTCTCCGCGCCTGTGAGAGCATCTCGCCACTCGGAGTCACGCACCTCTTCAATGGCATGAGCGGTGTCTCGCACAAAGAACCCGGGCTCGCCCAGTGGGCGCTGTTGAACAAGGATGTCTATACCGAGCTGAACTGCGACGGCACGCACGTGCACGATGCGGCGGTGCGGCTTGCGCTGCGGTCACGGCCGTGGCAGCGGATCGTGGCGATATCGGATGCGGTGGCTCCCGCCGGACTTCCCCTGGCAGGACTGGCCCGCGGGGAACCTGTCGGGAGCTTGTACGACAGGCCGCTCACGACGCATGGCGCCGGGCTGTACTACGCGGACTCCGGAGTGCTGGTGGGCTCACGGCTGCTGGTTCCTGACGGGCTTGCCCGGCTCGTCCACGAGTTTCGGGTTCCTGTTGCCAGCGCCGTCGCCATGGCGACTCTGAATCCCGCCCGGCTCCTGGGATTCACCCGAAAAGGTGCGCTGCTCGCCGGCTATGATGCGGACGTGGCGCTGCTCAGTCAGGATTTCACGCGCTGCTCGTTTCTGACCTGGGAGGGCGCACTGCTCATCGAAAGCCCCGAGGAGGCGAAGGATCGCTATTGAAGCCCCGTCTACTCGCCGTGTCCCTGCAGCCTCCTGCTAGCTTGTCATCGCGCCGTGCTCCCGGTAGATTTGCAGAATGAAAGGTGTTCCCCACAATCCCGCCAGTCCCGTGCTCGAAGTCACTGACCTGTGTGTGCACCTCGGGGAGACGACCGCCCTGGAGACGATTACTTTCTCGTTGTCCCGCGGCGATTCCGTGGCGGTCGTGGGGCCCAACGGCGCGGGCAAGAGCACGCTCTTCCGCGCGATTGCCGGGCTCCTCGAGCTGGCGTCCGGCACGATCAAGGTATACGGGATCCCGCCTGACAGCCACACCTGCATCGCCTACGTGCCGCAGGCGAGCATCGTGGACTGGAGTTTCCCCGTCTCCGTCTACGACGTGGTGATGATGGGGCGCACGCGCAGGATCGGCATGCTCCGCCGCGCCAGCCGGGTGGACAAGCGCCTTGTCTATCAGTGCCTGGAAATGGTCAACATGGAGGATCTCATCCACCGGCAGATCGGCGAGCTCTCCGGAGGCCAGAGGCAGCGTGTCTTCATCGCCCGCGCCCTTGCCCAGGACGCGGAGATCGTTCTCATGGACGAGCCCCTCACCGGCCTGGACGTGGGAAGCCAGAACGGCATCTTCGGCCTCCTGCGCGGCCTCACCGAGCGCGGAGTGACGATCCTCGTCTCCACGCATGACCTCGAGGTCGCCGCGCAGCGCTTCGCGCGGATCATGCTTCTCAACCGTACCCTCGTGGCTTTCGGCTCTCCCGCACAGGTGATGAAGCCCGAGCTGCTGCTGCCGACATTTGGCGGCCACGCGAGCGTGCAGGCAGGAGCGCAGGGCAAGGTGGTCGTCTATGACACCTGCTGCGACGGGGGAGAGCCGGACCCGCAGAACTGATGTCAGCAAGAACCGTCGTCATCATGGGCGCCGCGGGGCGCGACTTTCACAACTTCAACTGCGTCTTCCGCGACGACCCGAACGTGCGAGTCACGGCATTCACCGCCACCCAGATCCCCGACATCGCCGGCCGGATGTACCCGCCCGACCTGGCCGGAAAACTCTACCCCGAGGGGATTCCGATCGTGGCCGACGCGGAAATGGAGCAGCTCTTCCGCGGCCGGAAGATCGACGAGATCGTCTTCTCGTACTCGGACGTCTCCCACCAGCACGTGATGGAACAGGCTTCCCGGGTGATTGCACTCGGGGCCGATTTCCGGCTGCTCGGCGCCGCTTCCACCATGCTCAAGGCGCACCTCCCCGTGGTCGCCGTGTGCGCCGTGCGCACGGGAAGCGGGAAGAGCCAGACTACGCGCCGGGTTGCCGGGATTCTGAAGGCCATGGGGAAAACGCCGGTGATCATCCGCCACCCCATGCCGTACGGAAACCTCTCCGAGCAGAAGGTGCAGCGCTTCGCGACGCTGGATGACATGAAGCGTCACAAGTGCACCATCGAGGAGATGGAGGAGTACGAGCCGCACATCGACGAGGGCTTTGTCGTCTATGCGGGGGTGGACTACGCGGCCATCCTTGCACGCGCGGAAAAGGAAGCCGATGTCGTGCTGTGGGATGGGGGGAACAACGATCTGCCCTTCTACGTGCCGGACCTCCACATCACCGTGGTGGATCCGCACAGGCCCGGCCACGAGCTCACGTATTTCCCCGGGCGCGTCAACCTCGCAATGGCGCACGTGGTTGTCATCAACAAGATCGACACCGCTTCCCCCGAAGGGATCGAAGTGGTGCGTGCGAGCATCCGCAAGGTCAACCCGCGTGCCCAGGTGGTGGATGCCGCTTCTCCGATCACCGTGGACCGGGCCGAAGAGATACGCGGAAAGCGGGTCCTCGTCGTGGAGGATGGGCCCACGCTCACCCATGGTGAGATGGCGTACGGTGCGGGAACCGTGGCCGCGCGGATACACGGCGCGGCGGAGATCGTGGACCCGAGGCGGTACGCAATCGGAAGGGTCCGCGAGACATTCGAGAAGTATCCCCGGATCGGCGCCCTTCTCCCGGCGGTCGGGTACGGAGATGAGCAGGTGGCGGACCTGGAGGCTACGATCCGCCGGGTGCCGTGCGACCTTGTGATCATCGCCACTCCCGTTGACCTCACGAGGATCATCAGGATCGATACGCCCATGCTGCGGGTGCGCTATTCATTGAAGGAAACAGGGACTCCGACACTGGAGCAAATCCTGAAAGAGAGGCTGAAATGGCGGTGAACCTGAAGGGTCGATCCCTGCTCACGCTCAAGGACTGGACCCCCGTGGAGGTGCGGCACGTCCTGGATCTCTCGCATCGCGTGAAGAAGGAGCGGAAGGGCGGAAAGCGTTTCCTGCGCTTCCAGGGCAGCACGCTGGCCCTTCTCTTCGAGAAGCGCTCAACGCGCACGCGGTGCGCATTCGAGACCGCCTTCGGCGAGGAGGGCGGGCACCCGGTGTTCCTCTCCACGGCGGATATCCACCTCGGCACGAAGGAGGCGCTCGAGGACACTGCCCGGGTGCTGGGAAGGATGTTCGATGCCATCCAGTTCCGGGGTTTCAAGCAATCCACCGTGGAATCCCTCGCGAAATGGTCCGGGATCCCCGTGTACAACGGCCTCACCGACGAATGGCATCCCACGCAGGTCCTCGCGGACCTCATGACCCTGGAAGAGGCCTTCGGGTCGCTGAAAGGACGGAAGCTCGTGTTCGTCGGGGACGGGCGGAACAACGTGGCGCACACGCTCCTTGTCGGCTGCTCCCAGCTCGGCGTGCACGTGACCATCGCGGCGCCGGCCGCGCTCCAGCCGGCAGCCGAAGTCGTGGACTGGGCCCGTTCCATGGCATCGGAGACGGGCAGCACGGTCAGCGTGACTGCCGACCCGGCCGCCGCGGTGCAGGGGGCGGACGCGGTCTACACGGACGTCTGGGTCTCCATGGGGGAGGAGGAGAAGAGTGCTGAGCGCATCGCGCTGCTTTCCCCCTACCAGGTGAACGACTCCCTGATGGCAATGACGGGCAGGCGCGATGCCATCTTTCTCCACTGCCTGCCCGCCGTGAAGGGCAAGGAGGTCACGGAGGAGGTGATCGAGGGGCCGCGATCGCGCGTATGGGACGAAGCGGAGAATCGCAAGCATACGATCAAGGCCATGATGATTGCCACCATGGGAAGGTGATTGCCTTCGAAAATCGGCTTGAAATGGCTCCCGAAACTACTATTATAGTATATGTGAGCTCACACAGGAGGCTGCCAATGAAGAGGGCGGGCATGGTTCTGGCTGCGGGTCTGTTGGTGATGTCCAGCCTCCCGTTGTTCGCCCAGCAGGCGAACACGAATGCGAATGCGAACTCGAATCCGAAAGACGCCTATTACAAATCCGTCCCCGTCATCAAGGTGTGGATGCACCAGCTTGGTTATATGGTGCAATTCTGGACCAGCAAGTCCCAGATCGCGGAAATCTATATCCCTCTCACCTGGTTCAACCAGGGCCCGAACTCGAAGGCCGATATCATCTACGGCAACGAGCCCGGCTATCCCCGCCTGGTGATATTCTGGGTGGACGGGAAGTTCGATCACATCAACCTCTATGTCCTCGACAGCTACAATTCCCTTACATGGGGTGTGCTCAGCCAGGCCACAGATCTTACCAGCAAGTTCGACGTGCAGGACGTGCCGAAGGAGTTTTGAGCCTGGATCTCCAGAAAGCGCGCACGATCATCCGGGAGGGGGGCTTCTCGGGCTGGCTCTTGTACAACATCTTTCACCGTGACGAAATCGCCGACCTCATGCTGGATGTGCCCAGGGAGAGAACCAATACCCGTCCGTGGGTATGCCTTCTTTCTGCCGACGGTCCACCCCTGAAGATCGTCCACCGCATCGAAGCGTCCATCCTCCAGCACGTTCCTGGTGAAACGATCCTCTACTCCACCGGCGCCGAGTTCGAAGCGGCGCTCTCACGCGCTTTGCCCCGGGGAGGGACGATCGCCGCTGACTATTCGAGCACAATTCCCGTCGGATCCTACCTGGATCACGGGACGGCACTCCTCCTGCGGTCACTCGGTGTTTCCCTGGCACCCGCCGAAAACCTGGTTTCGCGCTCCCTCGGCGCCCTGGACGATGAGGGCAGGAGATCGCACGAGGCGGCCGCGATGGTCCTCTACGAGTCAGTGGCCGGCGCGTGGGCCCGTCTCTGTCGCGAGATTCGAGACGGACGAACGATTACAGAGGGTGACGTTCAGGAATGGGTCTTGCGGTCGATTTCTTCTGCCGGACTCATGAGCGATGCGCCGCCGATTGTCGGTGCGGGGCGGCATACCGCGGACCCGCATTTCAGCGTGGACGGCCGCGGGGCGGCGCTGGAGCAGGGAGACCTCGTGCAGTTCGACATCTGGGCAAAGGAGAGAACGCCGGGCGCGGTGTACGCGGATATCTCCTGGTTGGGAGTCTGCGCCCCTTCTCCCGCGCCCCTCCAGCAACGCCTCTTCGAAGCCGTGCGGGACGCGCGCGAGGCCGCGGTATCCCTGCTCCAGCGCCGCCTTGCCGACGCCACTCCGGTCAGCGGCGCCGAGGTGGACCGGGTGGCGCGCCAGATGCTGGTGGACCGGGGATTTACACGGGGCATCAAGCACAGGACGGGTCATTCCATCGGCGCGCGCGTCCACGGGTATGGGGTGAACCTTGATTCCGTGGAGTTCCCTGACGAGCGCATTCTCACGGAGGGAGCGTGCTTTTCGGTCGAGCCGGGGCTCTACCTGGAGGAGCTGGGCATGCGGACTGAAATCGACTGCCTCATCCACGACGGGAAGCTCCGCATCACGGGAACAGGGCGGCAGTTCGCCATGCTCACGACGGCATAGCCCGTGTACGACACAGCCGAAGCGGTCCGATTCATTACATCCCACGAATCGTTCGTCGTTCTCGGGCACAAGGAGCCTGACGGCGACTGCATTGCCTCACAGATCGCAGTGGCCACTCTCCTGCGCGCGCTGGGCAAAGAGGCGACCCTGCATTCGGCGGGGCCCTTCGACCGGCCCGAGATTGGACCTTTTGAACCGGATTTCTCCGCGACGGTGCCGATCGAAAGGCGCACATCGACCGCCGTGGTCATCCTTGACTGCTCGACGCCGGACCGCACCGGGCCCCTGGGCGCCACGGTGGCCGGGCTGCCCTGCCTGGTCATCGATCATCACTCCGCCGGGGAGAGGTTCGGGGACGCGCGCATGGTCGACTCTTCGGCTCCTTCCACCACGGTCCTCGTCCTGGACCTCTTCGAAGCCATGGGCGTGACGCCGGACACGGACACCGCGCGGCTCATCCTCTTTGGGCTGTGCACTGATACGGGGTTCTTCCGCCATCTCGGAGCCGGCAGCGCGCACATCTTTCGCGCTATTGCCCGCCTGGTCGAGCGGGGCACGTCTACCGCGGATGTCTACATGATGATGTACGGCAGGCGCGAGCTGGCATCGCGAAAGCTCCTTGGGGAGATGCTCCAGCGCGCGGAAAGCCATCGGTCCGATCGGCTCATCCTGACTTGGCAGATGATCGCCGACAGGGAACGACTGCATGCTCACCAGCGGGGCGAAGACGACCTGTACCGGCTGCTCCAGACGGTCAAAGGCAATATGGTGGTCGTCCTGATCAAGGAAGAAGGGAAGGGCGTTTTTTCAGTTGGTCTCCGCTCGACATCGGCGGTCGATGTCGGGGCCGTCGCCGCATCGTTCGGCGGAGGCGGGCATCGGCAGGCGTCAGGGTTTGACATCCGGGGCTCGCTTGATTCGGTGAAGAAGGCGGTGATGGAGGCACTCTTTCCCCTCATCGCGGAGGCGCAATCAGAACTGTAAACGAATGTAAAGAATCGCCCGTTTCTCCCCCCTCAGGTCCCCATTTCCTGGCATGGGTCTTGCACCCGAGTGGGAATGGAAAACCTCACGAAAAAAGTGCTCCAGTACCAGAGGACGCGGCAGGGCCTCCGCGACATTGTCGACGAGATCGCTCCCCGCGTGTACCAGTTCCCCCGGCGTACAATGGGTTGGGATGAGGATGCCTGCGGGGACTTCTACGTGTTCATTCACCCGCGCCTCATCCGTCTTCTGGACAGGTTCCGCGACCAGGGGAAACCCTTCGAATCGTATCTCTGGGCGGTGCTGAACTGGCAGCTGCGGAACTTTGCGCGGGAGAGACGTCGGGACGAGAGTCGATGGAAGGTGTCGCTGCGGATGGAGCCCGGTGCGGCGGTGAGCATCGATGATCACCAGGGTTCCCTGGAGGGACCCGAGGCGCAGGCACTGAACGCATCGGCCGACTTTGCCCGGTGCGTGCAGAGCGGCGCGGATCGCCGGAACTTTCTCTTTCTCGCGTTGAAGTGCTCCCGGCTCATCGACGTTGAAAACGCCGCGGCCCTTGCGCGCGTTGCCGGCGTGGCGACGGAAACCTTGATGTCACTCGGGGCGGCGCTGCGGGAGATGAGAGGCGCGCGGGAGAGCCGGCACGAAATGTTCCGCGGCCGGCGGAACAAGGCCTACGCGTCGATCCGGCTCCTGGAAACCGAGCTGCAGGCCGAGGCGGATCCTGCAAAGCGCGCGTCCGCGGAGGATGCGCTTTCCCGGATGCGCCGGAGGATGAGCTCGGCGATGCAGCGAATGTCCCGGGTCGGCCTGGCGCCGACCAACCTCGAAATCTCGAAGGTCCTGGGCGTGCCGAAGGGCACGGTGGACTCGGGCCTGTACTGGTTGAAGAGGAAACTCGCCTCGGTATATGATCCCGACAACCTCAGGTCAGCATGATGATGACGGAGCTTCTTCTCGCATCGAACAACGAGCACAAGAGCCGGGAGTTTGCGCGGCTGTTCCCCGGCGTGGCCATTCGCGTGCCCCGCGACATCGGGATCGATTTCGATTTTCCCGAGCACGGAGAATCCTTCTTTGCCAATGCACAGGGCAAGGCCGCGGCACTTTATCGACTGGCACGGCGGCCGGTCATTGCCGATGATTCCGGACTGTGCGTCGCTTCCCTCGGCGGGGAGCCGGGGATCTTCTCGGCGCGGTACGGATCCGCGCCGGGAAGCGCGCCGCTGGAGGCCCCGCGCCGCAACGAGTACCTGCTGGAGCGGATGTCCGGCATGCAGGGACGTGACGCCTATTTCGTGTGCTGTCTGGTGCTCGTCCTTTCCGAGACCCGTTTTCTTGCGGCACAGGAAACAGTCCCCGGCGTCATTGCGCAGGCGCCGCGCGGCACGAACGGCTTTGGCTACGATCCCTTGTTTTTTCTGCCTCAAGCGGGGAAGACCATGGCGGAGCTTCCCGACGTCGACAAGGACAGGATCTCTCACAGGGGGAGGGCGGCCGGGCGCATCAGGGCCCTCATCTGCGGAGAGACCGACGACAGGGAGGATCGCTGATGGATCTGATTTCCACCTACGCGAACGGAGTGTCCGAGCTCACCCGGTTCTCCCACGCCGAGGAGCAGCCCCCGCTGGTCGTGGATGTCATCGTCAATCCCCACGCCGGCTTCTTCAAGAGCCAGGGCGTTGTTTCACGGCAGATCAGGGAGCTGGAGAAGAAGCTCGCCGACCTGCGCGAGCGCGCCCCTCGGAGGAAGGTGGAGATCAACAGGGTCCACTACACGGAGCACCCCGGCCACGCGCGGCTCATCACCGAGGACCTCGTGGACAGCGAGGGCACGAGCGACTCGGGGATGGATCATCTCCTCATCGGCTGCGGCGGGGATGGGACGAGCAACGAGATCTGCACCGCACTGGTCCATGCGGACGCCGCCATCCTGGAGCGCCTGAAGCTGCTGCGGCTGCCCCTTGGCACCGGCAACGACGTGGCGGATGCACACACCTTTTCCGAGGCGTACGACCTGATCCTCGGCGGACAGCACGCGGAGAAAACGGGAGCGCTGCGCGTGAGCGCGGCGGGGTCCCCGCCGCGCTATTCTTTCAACATCGCGAGCATCGGCCTGGACGCCTACATTGCCGCGCTCACCAACCGTTTCAAGCGCATCATCCCCGGTGACGCCTACAAGAGCCTGGTGGACCTCGGCTCCCTGTTTTACGAGCAGAAGGTGAAGCCGCTCCCCATGGACATCATCATCCATGGCGATGCGGGTGAGACCCGCCTCGATGCGCTGGTGCCTTCCATGGTGGTCATGGGGATCAGCGGAGGACGGACGTACGGCGGGCACCTGCCGGTCCTGCCCCGGGACGACAATGTCTGCGTCGTGGCCCGCATGGGGCTGCTGGCAAAGGTCCGCAACAAGAAGCTGTTCTACCTGGGCCGGCACGGCGAGCTGCCGGAAGTGAAGTTCTACCGGGCGGGGCGCGTTGACGTGGACTACACGGGCGGCATCCCGATGCAGCTGGACGGCGAGGTGGTCTGGCTCACCGCGCGGGACTTCCCGGTGCGGATAGAATTGCTCAGCCCCCGGATCAAGGTGCTGCGCCACTAGGATGACCGTTTCCCTGTCAGACCGGGACAGGCGGCGCGGCCTGTTCTTTGTCGCCGTCGCTTCGGCGTTCGTCGGCGTGGCCCTCACGCTGCAGATCGCCCTGAACAGCAATTTCCTCGTCGGGGAAATCGGTGTGAGCGGCTTCCAGGCCGGCCTGCTGGAGGCGGTGCGGGAAAGCTGCGGCATTGCCGCCCTTGGCATCTTCGTGCTCATTGCCGGCCTCACGGAGCCCGTCATCGCCTCGCTCTTTCTCATCCTCATCGCGTTGGGCATGGGGTCATACTCGGTCGCTCCCACCTACGGG
>PMZS01000388.1 GCA_003170115.1 Spirochaetaceae bacterium | reverse complement strand
CCGTGGTGGCAGGTCCTGATCCTCGTCGTGCTCCTCGGACTCATCATGGGTGTCGTCAATGCCACGCTGGCAACCGTATTCAAGATGGCGGCCATCATCACGACCCTGGGCACCATGCAGATCTTCCGGGGGGCCGCTTGGCTGATCAAGGACGCCACAGTAATGGTCAAGGATCCCGTGTTGATCGCGCTGGGGAGAGGAAGGTTGTTCGGCGTCATTCCCTACGTGACCATCATCGCCCTCGTGGTGTTGATAATCGTCTGGTATCTGCGCAATTCCACGTCGTTTGGACGAAAGGTGTACATGGTCGGCGGGAACGAACGCGCGAGCTACCTCTCCGGCATCAATGCGAACAGGGTGAAATTCGTCGCCTTCGTGATCAGCGGCCGCACGGCCGNNGGAAAGATGTCGGGAACGATCCTCGGCATTCTCATCCTGCAGACGATCAACAACGGTCTCACGCTGCAGAGCGTCAACGCCTACTTCCAGATGGTCGTGCCCGGCGGAGTGCTCCTGATTGCGGTCATGATCGATGTCATCAGGAGCGGCGCGCTCCGAAAGCAGTAGTCGGAAGGCATCAGCGGGGGTTGCGCGAGGCGGAAAACCTCGCGCGATCCTGCTGACACGGCGAGCGGCGGAGGCGCTCAACGCACGGGCGCTTTCGCCATCTCCTCCCGCGTCAGCCTGACGCCATTGCCGAGCTCGAAACCTCCCGTTGCGCAGATCTCCGCCCCGGTCACGTAGCTCGCCATTTCGCTGGCGAGGTACACGCAGGTCCATCCGATTTCAAGAGGCGTGCCCTGGCGGCGGATCCACTGCACGGTGTTGGATACCTGTTGCGCCCGCATCTCCTGCTCCGCGCCCACGGGCATTTCCTCGTTGCCCTTGCCCAGCTCGCTTTGAATGTTGCCTGGAAGGACGGCGTTCACGCGGACCCCGTGACGCGCCTCGTCCATTGCAGGGGACTTCGTAAGGGAAATGATTGCGCCTTTCGTCGCGGCATAAATGGAAGATCCGTCCTGCCCGACCCGCCCGAGTATGCTGCTCATGTTGATAATGGAGCCCCTGGTCACCCGCAGATGGGGAAGGCAGTACTTGCATCCCGAAAAGACCCCGAGCAGGTTCGTTCTGAGGACGGTCTCGAAATCCTCTGCCGTGATTTCGTCGATCGCGCGGCGCTGGGGAAGGAAACCCGCATTGTTGATGCAGCAATCGATCCGCCCATGGACGCGTACGGCATACGCCGCCAGATCCCGCACCTGCTCGTCCTTCGACACGTCGCACGGGTGGAACTCGCATGTCCCGGGGCCCTTTCGGGAGAGCTCGTCTGCAAGGCTTTTGCCCCGCGGTGCGTCCCGCCCGGCGATCACCACGTGACAGCCGCACTCGCAGAACGCGGCGGCGCACCCGCTGCCAATGCCCTTGTTCCCACCCGTGATGATGATCACTTTGCCGCGCAGGTCATCCAGGACCGGAATCATGTTCCTTCCTCCCCGCCTTTCAGCGGCAGCTTTTCATTCGCGAATCTGCGGCTCCGCGGCCCAGTCGTCCAGGTTGTCGAGAGGAAAAATCGGACGCGGCAGATTCCGCCACGTGAGTCCTTTCAGGTCAGATTGGGTCACACCCTGCGAATCCGCCCGGATGAGCTTTCTTCTCCAACGGTCGAAAAACTGGAAATTGCTCCCGGTCTTCGTCACGACGATCCTCGCCATTTCCATCTCCAGTCCAAGGTGGGTGAAAATGAGTGGCTGGATCATCGTGAAGCTGCGGTTTTCCAGAAGGACAACGCGTAGGTTTCCCGCTTCGACCAGCGCGGTCCTTCCGAGATCCGTCTGCCCCTTGTCCGTGACGATTTTCAAGCCCTGCGAAAGCGCGGCAATGCGACCGCTGACGGCGACCGGCCGGGAGAACGGGTCCGTCTTTCCGCCCAGCGACAGCTCGATTGGCCCCAGGCCCCGTCCAAATGCCTCTTTCACCGCCGAGGGATCCACAATCGGCACGAAAGAAAGAACCGGCACTTGCTGCGCCCACAACTGGCCAAGGATGCACGCGCTGTCGCCGGGACCCCCGGCATAGACCGCGTCTCCCATGTCCGAGATGAGGACGAGCCCCTGGGGTTCCGCCGCCGCCTGGCGCACGGCATCCTCCGGCGGCACCCTTTCGGAAACCCAGAACTCCTTCCGCAGCTGCCACGCCTGATCGGCAAGCGCCTTCACTGCCTCCCGTGCAATCGCATTGTCGTCCTCCGCATAGGCAACCACGCCCCATCCGCCTTCCCGCACGTCGATCCATGGCTGCATGGGAAAAAGGGAGATCGAAAGAATTCCCGTTTCTCCCTCCAGCTCGCGGGCGTGGTCGAACCACTGCTTCATGGGCCCCGCGGAGGTCAGGAACCGGTCCTGCGGGGCGATCATCGGTACCTTGACCCAGGCGCGGGCGATGCGGACCCTGCGCCGAATCAGGTGATACAGCGTCCGCGCACCCTTTATTCCCGCGGCACGGAAGTCGTGGGGCTGGGTCTCGAAACCTGCAACGAGGTCGGCGCTCTCGATCATGAGCCGGGTGAGGTTGGCATGGTGATCGAGAATGACCAGGATCGGGATTCCGGCGCCCAGCGCCGCGCGCGCCCCGTCCATGAGCTTCCCCGCGAGGAACCGGGCGGCCTCCCCGCTCAGCTTCCCCCCGGGCGTGGTGTTCGCGCAGAGAATCGGAACAAGCTGTACGTCATCCTTGTCCGCGAAGAAGGCCCGCACCCCGTCAATGATCCCGTCCCCCGCCCCTGGTTCGAGCACTTCCGGCCCAAAGAGCAGGGAGGAACGCTGGAAGTCGGTGACTTCCGTCCGCTCCCGGCTGAAGGTGTTCGACTCCTGCGAGACCTGGGCAAGGGCGATCCTCATTTTACTCCTGCTCCCCGCCTGTCCAGATCATCTTCTTCTTTTCCATGGCGCCGAGGACCTTGATCATTCCGCGGGAGATCTCTTCCACATCCCTCCTGGCATGAACGGGCAGCATGGCGACCATGGCGAACCGTTGTTCGATCTCCCTGGTCACATCGAAATCCGCCGGGTCATACCTTCCCGCGTCCTGGAGGAGCGCCCTCACGACCTCGATATCCCCCATCGTCTGGCAGTAAGAGGTAGATCCATAGGCCAGGCCCTCCGCTTCCCATGCTTTCTGGAAATACTTCACGTTCGGCTCCGACTCGACGTCAATCGCGAGGGTGATGCCAATATCGTCTTCCGTGCGTACGCGTCTGAACCGGATCTTCGGGAACCGCTTTCCCAGCTCGTCCCTCACCCGGAGGAAGTTTGCGTGCACCGTCTCCACCATCCTCGGGAGCTTTCGAAGCTGGGCAAGACCGACCGCACCGCCCAGTTCGCTCATCCTCCACTGCATCCCGCAGAGAGGTCCGGTCTTCACGGGAGATTCGAGGTTACGCACGAAGCGCTCCCGGAGCAGTCCCAGGTCATGGAAGCGTACGGCCTTCTCGTACACCTCCTGGCTGTCCGTCGTGAGGAATCCCCCATCTCCCGTGGTGATCATCTTGTGTGCCTGCAGGCTGAAACAGGCGATATCACCCCAGGTCCCGAGCTTCCTGCCGCCGAAGCTTCCCCCGCAGGATTGCGCAACATCCTCGACCACCTTCACCCCGCGTTTTCGGGCGATTTCCACGATCTTGTCAAGGCGGCTTGCCCCGCCCTGGTAATGGATGACGATCACTGCTTTCGTACGCGGTGTTATCTTTCTTTCAAAGGCTTCCGGACTGATGTTGAGACTTTCGTCGATATCCGCAAAGACCGGTGTCGCCCCGGTGAATGCCACCGCGTTGTAGTCGGTGATCCACCCGTAGGCGGGCATGATCACCTCGTCGCCCTCCCTGATTTCGAGCGCAGCCGCCGCGCAGAAATACGCGCCTGACCCGGTTGAGGTCGCCAGGGCATAGCGTGTTCCGATGAACCGACAGAACTCCTGCTCCAGATCGTCCACCATATGCGGCGGCTTCGGCCCGTAGTGGCGGAAAAGGGTCTGGCTGCCGATGACTTCCTTCACCAGCGCGATCTCTTCCTTTCCCAGCAGGTTTCCCCCAATGCACTTGTACGGCGACGGGCCCCGCCGAATGGGCGCCCCCCTGTCCAGTGCAAGCATTTCTATGTCCACCCCCAGCCCCCCTCGGCTTTCGCGCCTTCGCGCTCACGCCCCTGCGGTGATCAAAACCTCTTGTAGTCGAAAATCACGTTCAGTATCTCCGCGTCCGCAGCATTGTCGTTCTCCAGCCTGTGAATCGACCGTGAGTCGAAATACGCGCTGTCCCCTTCTTCTAGCTCGCGCACCTCCCCCTTGAGGGACAGCTTCACGCACCCGCGGAGAACGAACAGAAACTCCTCGCTGTCATGGGAGAAAGTCGCCGTGCGCCCCTGCCTGATTTTCAAAAACAGCGGCAGCATGTACTTCCCGCGGAAATGATGGACGAGAGATCGAAAGGAATAGCCGGATTCGGAGCTCACCTCCCGTGCCGCGAGGGCGCCGCTATGCGTGACGCAGTCTATCGCGCCGGTGTTTTCCCTTTCGCCCTGGATTCCCTCCAGGATAGATTCCATCCCCACGCCGAGGGCGAGCGCGATCTTCTGAATTGTCGGAAGCCGCGGCGCGGCATCCGCGCGCTCGATTCTGGACAGGTAGCCCTTGCTGAAGCCAGTCATCTCCGACAGCTTCTGCAGGGTAATCTTACGGTCGGTTCGTACCGACCGTATTCTGGCATTCACGCTCTCCACGCGGTCATGTTTCCTTTTACGAAACACCATACGACCCGGCCATTCCTCATGTCAACAGGAAATGCCATGATTCGACGCATCCTTGACAACAAGTCGCGCAAGGTGTTTCTTTTTTGGAAACCATGCAGGAGGAATTCCGCGATGAAGCTCAGCTGCCTGCCGGTCTCATTTTTTCAGGACCTTCTGTCGGGACGGATGACCATCCTCGAATGGGCCAATCTCGGGGAGGAGGAAGGCCTGGATGCGATCGATCTCAGAGCGCCATGCTCATCGCGCAGCATACCCCGGCATACCTTGAGCAGCTGAAAGCTGACCTGGCCGGAACGGGCATGCCGCTAACCATGATCACGACCTACTCGGACTTCACTCACCCCGATGCGGGGCAAAGGCAGCGCGAGATGGAATATGCCCGCTTCGATATCGCCCTGTCAGCCCAGTTGGGCGCCCGGTACCTGAGAGTACTTGCAGGCCAGGCATACCCCGGGACCGAGTGCGCGCAGGGGATCCAGTGGGTCACGGAAAGCTTCAAGTGGCTGGACGAGGTGGCAGTCCGTCACGGCGTGCAGCTTCTGTTCGAGAATCATTCAAGCCCCGGCTCATGGCGTTTCACGGATTTCAGCCATCCCCCGGAAATATTCCTGGAAATCTGCTGAAAGATTGAAGACACGGGCATTGGCCTGAATTTCGATACCGCCAACACCCTGGTCTTCGGCGACGATCCTCTCCAGGTGCTCGAAGAGGTGATCGGCAAGGTGATGACCGTCCACGCCCGCTGACGCTGCCCGCAAAGGCGCCCTCGTCCCCGTGGTCATCGGGACAGGGGTTCCCCCGATTCGGGACATTTTCAGCAGGCTGAAGCTGGCGCATTTCAACGGCTGGGTGTGCATCGAGGAAGCAAGCGGCACGGGAAGGACGGGGCTCACGCAGGCGATCTCCCGCACGAGGTCACTCTGGAATGAAGTCACCGAGGCGAAAGACTGATACGCGCCCGGTACGGCAGGNNACCCCTGATCCCCGCGCTGCACCTGTAGACGGGTCCTCCAGCAAAAGGCACATCTGGATCCTGGCACTCAGCCGCTGAAGTCACGTAAATGTCCGTCAAGTCATCGCCGCCGAATGCAAGCGCCGACGTCTGCACAGCGGGGGTCTCCATGCGCCTCTCCTCCCGTCCGTCAGGATCAAAACGTATAATGCAGCTCCCTCCCCAGATCGCCGACCAGACATGCCCCTGTTCATCCACCGCAAGGCCGTCCGGCATGCCCTCCGTCTCTGGAAGCTTCACGAAAGTGCGCCGCCGGGAAAGGGCGCCATTGAACAAGTCATAGTCGTACGCGTAGATCGTGCCAACCGCGCTGCTGCGTGGATAGAAGGAGTAGAGACGTCCAGCGGAGAGGTCGGACCAGACGAGCTGTCGGCGAACCGGATCCCACCTGGGGCTTTCGCCGCAGAGGTAAGGAAGTGATGCCAAGCAGCCCTTTCGGATTCTCAAACGCGCGCCAATGACCAGGCTTGCAACGTGCGAACACGCAGGGACAAATCGAAAATCCCCGAGCCAATCCCTCGAGCCTCAACCTCACCACTGCGCAGTGTCTACTAGAATCTTGGTAAATCGATCAGGCTCAGCAGCCCATGACTCAAAGGTTCGCGAGAGGTTTCTCGTCGACGAGATTTCGGAGATTGCATGCTCAACCGGAATTGCCCTTTTTTCCAGCTGCCTGAGCGCACTTTCGAAGTCGAAGCGCGTTGCATTCCGGGACCCAAGGATATCGAGCTCTTTCTGGACAAATAGGCGGGTCGCAAGTGGCACCTCCCCGGATGTGTAACCAATACATGCGACCCGGCCCGCAAACGAAACCAATTTGAAAGCGTCCGAATAGGTTCTGGCATTTCCGGCTGCCTCTACTACAACATCAGGCCCGGACCCATCGGTCAGGTCGCTGACTGCCTCATGGAGATTTGTAGACTGGGCGTTGATCGTATATTGCGCGCCAAATTTGGTCGCGATGGAAAGCTTCGTATCGTCGATATCAGCACCGATCGTGCGCGCGGCGCGGAGGGAGGCGCCCGCGATCGCCCCAAGCCCTATCATGCCACACCCAAGCACAAGGACCGTATCATTGTCTTTGACATTTGCTCTGTCTATGGCATGGAACCCGACACTCAAAGGTTCGACGAACACGAGCTCTCTTGGGCTCAGATTTCCGGCAACAAGAACATTTTGCCACGGTACTGCAATTCTTTCTGTCAATGCTCCATCTTGTTGGACGCCAAGAGTTTTGTTTGCACGACATGCATTAGGCTTCCCACGAACACAGGCAGAGCACACCCCGCAGCTTGTGTATGGCACGACTGCTACTCTCATGCCAACCTTAAGCGTGTCAGGGACTTCGGCGCCACGCTGAACAATTAAGGCGGATATTTCATGCCCCGGGATCCTTGGGTATTGCACCAAAGCATTTCTTCCAGCAAATGTGGAAAGATCGGATCCGCAGAGGCCAATGAACTCCGCCTGTAGAATCACGTCCCTGGCTTCACAAGTTGGTTCTGGAATGACGGTGAGATTTGACTGATTTGGCCCCAAAATTTGAAAAGCCTTCATGCTGTCGCTCCTCCTTCAAAACCGTGAGAGTTCCAATCGTGGAGTCTGATGTTCACATTTTTCGCACTGAAATGAGGTCATCGCACACTCCAAGCTAAATACGTGGCAGACGATGGCGAAAGCTTGAGCACACAGAGATAGGTGGTTCCTAATCGGGCATCAAACCTCCCGCGAGTGCCGCCTTGGAGTGAAGGAACAGCAGAACCGTGGCGGCTCCGTGCAGCAGCGGAGCGTCGAGGATCGCTTCCGCAGCAACGCCTTCAACCGCCCGCCAAGTGTAGTCTCTCTCATGCGCCCAGCGCAGGATATGCAACAAGCGCATTTTTCCTGAACACGTATTCGAGCTCTGAATCCATGAAAATGTGCGCCTCCGTGATGAAGGTGATGAGCCTCGGGTAGGATTCCCGGGTCAAGGGGCACGGGACATCGGACCCCCAGATCAGCTTTCCGGCGCCTTGTATTGAGCGGGCGATCCTGACGTACTCCTGTCCCGTGGGATATGGATAGGTCTCGGGAGCGACATTCCAGGGTATGGCGGCGAGATCGAACCAAACATTGTCTCTTTTCAGGAGCTCGAGAGAAACACGAAGCATCCTTTCATCGCCGGGACCTGGCGCAAGGAGATGACACACCACGATCTTCATATGGGGATGCCGCTCCGCGACGATACGGATCGCTTCCGGTTGAAAACTCTCCATTCCAGGGCTGCCAATGTCGATCACTAGAGTCGCGCCCACTGACGAGATCCTCTCGAATAATGGGGCGAATACCTCTCCGTCGAGCGACAGCTGCTCATGGTAGCCCATGAGTCCCCCCCCGGAGCTCACTTCGAACTTGATGATGCGAACGGACATCGCCTCAAGCAGGCGGTCGAGGAGCGCATTGCGTTCACGGCAGAACGGATCGAGGGTTCCCGCCATTGCGAAGCGACCAGGAAAAGCGTTCACGACCTCATGAGTGTATTCATTCTGAAAGCCATAGAAGCTGCCTTGCAGCAGGACGGCTTTTTCCACACCGTTCTTTTCGAGAAGCCCGACCAGCGTCTCTCCCGTAAAGCTGTCTTCTCCGAGTTCAGCGGGGATGAGCTGTATTTCTTCCCCGTTAGCCCAGCGCGCCCGTCCGCCGCCAACAGGGCGCAGCTCGCCACGGCGGCCGAACCCCGCGATCCGCTCGATGACGTGGGCATGCGCGTCGATGATTTTCATGGTTGGTGTTTCTCCTCTTTCATCAAAATCGCGACCTGCCTTGCCATCCACAATCTCAGCCGACCTGTTCTAAGGAGGCCGCTATTCCTGTTGCGCGAATAGAAATCGAACGAAACCGCGATGATGATAATGATGCCTTTCACGAGGGTGTGGTAGATCGACGAAACTCCCATGAGTCTCAGACCATTGTTCAATATGCCCACGAGCAGCGCGCCGAAAATGGCGCCCTGGATCGACCCTTCACCGCCCATGAGGCTCGTGCCTCCAACGACGATGGCCGTCAGCACGTCGTTTTCGTATCCCTGGGCGGCCTTTGATATCGCCTGCTGGTTCATGGAGGCAAGCACTATTCCCGCGGCCGCTGCCGTGAAACCCGAGATGATGTACGCGGCGCACGTCGTACGGAACACAGGGACGCCCGAAAGGCTCGCGGCGACGGGATTTCCCCCGGTGGCATACACCTGTCTTCCGAAGACCGTCATGTTTAAAATGATGAAGCTGAGAAAAGCCATCAACGCAACGATGTAGATTGGGAAGGGAATTCCGAAAAGCTGGCCGCCGCCGACGAATGTAAAACTTGCCGGGCTGATGATGTTGATTGTCTGGTTGCCGGTCAGGAGTTCTGCAGCACCGTAGACGATGTTCATCGTTGCCACGGTGATGAGGAAGGCGGGCACCCGGAATTTCGAAATGATGACACCGTGCATGAGACCGACGAAACAGCCGGCCAGAAGACCTGCCAGGATGCCCAGAATGACACCTATGTCGCTGTAATTGAAAGCGATGATCGTGAGAACCGTGCAGGCGCCGCTCAAGGCGGCAACGGCTCCGACCGCCAGGTCGATGCCGCCGAGAAGGATCGTAAAGATCGAGCCGGATACCATGACGCCGTAGATCGAGATGGCCAGGAATATGCTTTTAAAGTTACTCACCGTTGCAAACGCGTCAGGCTGCAGGAGCGTGAGAACGACCACAAGGACGAGCAGGATGAGTGGCCGCTGGAATTTCTGTATGAGCACCCTGGCCGACATTGTCTTACTCATTGCTTTCGATCTCCCTGTCCTGGATTCCCGACGCGGCCTTCAGTACGTCCTCCTGCGACACGCTTCCTTCGCTGAACTCCCTGAAGATGCGTCCTTTACGCATGACCAGGATCCTGTGGGAGATGCGGAGCAGCTCCGGCAAGTCGGATGACACCAGAATGACGGCGACCCCCTTTTCCGCGAGCTCCCCGATCAGGGCATAGATGTCCTCCTTGACCCCGACGTCGATTCCTGCAGTGGGTTCATCGATCAGGAGCATTTTCAGATCCCGCATCAGCCACTTCCCGACAACGACCTTCTGCTGGTTGCCGCCGGAGAGATTGCCCGCGTGGATCTCCGAATTGGCAGGCCGAATGTCGAGCCTCTGAATTGCATCCCGACACATGGCGAGCTCGGACTTACCGGATATGAAGAGTCGACGCCCGACAAGGTGATCATAATTGGTGAGCACGATGTTGCGCTTCATGCTGAGCAGCGGGATGAAACCCTGCGTCCTTCGATCCTCGGGAACGAGACCGAAGCCGCTGCGGATGTTCCTCGAAACCGTTCCCCGTATGGGCTTCCCCTCAAAGAGGATGTCTCCGGAATCCGGCCTGTCGGAGCCGAAAAGACAGTGGAGTATTTCGCTTCTGCCCGATCCGACGAGCCCGCCGATGCCCAGAACCTCGCCCCTGTGCAGGTCGAAAGAAATGTCGGAAAAAACGCCCCTTCGGCTCAAGTTCCTGACCCGCAGAACGACCTCCGGCCTCGATGGCCGCATCCTCCCCGCGTGCTCGCTCTGGCGCAGCTCCTTCCCGATCATGAGCCGAATGACATCCCGCGGGTTGATTTCACCCTGGCTCAACACGGCGATTCTCTCACCGTCCCGCAGGATGGTCAGCCTGTCCGCGAGGCGGTACACCTCTTCAAGCCGGTGGGAAATATACAGGATGCTGACTCCCCTCTTTTTCAGCGCACCGATGGTTTGGAACAGGTTTTCGGACTCCTTCACGCTGAGCGAAGCGGTCGGCTCATCCATGATGATGAGCGACGACTGCATTGAAAGTGCCTTCAAGATTTCGACCGTCTGGCGCTGAGCGATGCTCAGGGTTTCGACGATGGCGTCCGGATTGAGGGAGAAGCCGTACGTTTCGATGAGCTTCCGGATCGCGAGCTTCATTGCACCGTTGTCCAGGATGCCGGCCCTGCATATCTCCTGGCCGAGCAGGATGTTTTGTGCGACGGTCAGCGTCGGAATGAGGCTCAGCTCCTGGTAGATCACCGCAATCCCGAGATCCTTGGCGTCCTGCCGCGAGTTAATCGTGACGGAAGCGCCGTTAAAAAAGATTTTCCCCTCGTCCCTCGGGTACACGCCCGTGAGCACCTTGATCAGTGTGGATTTGCCGGCTCCGTTCTCTCCCATGACGGCGTGAACTTCGCCGCGCCGGATATCGAGGCCGACCTTTTTCAGAACCTTGACGCCGGAAAAGCTCTTCTCAATGTCGACGGCGCGCAGGAGGATATCATCCACGTTCATGAGATGCCTCCGGCACCGCCCCCGGCCGCTTCGGCCGCCGCGGCAGCCTGGTCGAGCATCTTGCCGGCTTTCCGTATCCTGTCGTCCATTCGGCGGTGGTACACCGAGTCGAAGATCACCATGATGATGATGACACAGCCCTTGATGATGATGTGGAATGCGGCAGGCAGGTTGTATTTATAGATCCCGTTCGTCAGGATTGCCATGAAGAGCGCGCCGACGACGCTGCCGAAGACATCGCCGCGGCCCCCGCTGAAGGCGCACCCGCCAATGACGACCGCCGCGATGACGTCGAACTCGAGTCCGGTCCCGAGCTCGGGGATCGCGGTCTGCATCCTGGCGGTGAGGAAGAGGGCCCCGACGGCCGAGCATATTCCGGAGATCGTGAATGCGACCTTCTTGACCCTGTCGGAATTGATGCCGGAGAGATCCGCAGATTTCCGGCTCGACCCTATCGCGTATGTGTGCGTGCCCAGGGGGGTCATCTTGAGGATGCCTTGGCCCAGAAGCGCAACGACGAAGAAAGCGATGGTGACGAGGTACACGACGCTGACACGGTCGCCGAGGAGAAGGAAGCCCTGGTTGGTGATCACCTTGTTTGAGATCGAGCCAGTGCTCGAGCGGATGGCGATGATCAACGCCAATCCCCGAAATATCCCCTGCGTCGATAGTGTCGCTATGAAATCGGGCAAATGCAGCCGCGTGACAAGTAGGCCGTTCAGGTAACCCGCTCCTGCGCCGATTAGGAGGCCGGCCGCCAACGCGACCCACACAGGCAGCGTGGTATAGTAGAAAATGTTCGCGCAGACCATCGCGACGAAGGCGACGATTGCCCCGGTCGAGAGATCGATTCCTGCAGTAATGATGACGAATGTGACCCCAACGGCGAGGATGCCCGTGACGGACGCCTCCCGCAGCAAGGTGAAGATGTTTGGCAAAGTCAAAAATAATTTGCTAGTCGCGCCGAATGCAACGATCAGGATCGAAAGCAAAAGAAGCGAGAACAGACGGCGAATCGTCTCCTGTCTCATCCTAGGAGCCCCCAACTAAGTTGTCATGAAAAGGCGAGCGGGGAGAGAGATATCTCCCCGCTCGCTTTATAGTACCAACCTGAATGGCCCGATTCTACCACCGGTCCTTTTCCGCGATGCTCGCAACGGTATCCTTGGTAACGACGATCGGCGCCATCTTGATGATCGGCGTCTTTGTGAACTTGGAACCGTTTATCTCGGCGCCTATGGCGTACAGGGCCATGCGCGCGGCTGTTGCACCCTCGTCGTAACAATTCGTGTAGATCGTGCCGGTGAGCTTGCCCTGCTCGATGTACTGAAGCGCCTTCTTTTCCCCGTCAGCTCCCCAGATAATCATTTTCCGCCCCGCCGCCGCTGCGGCCTGGGAGGCGCCTTCCGCCATCGCGTCGTTGATCGCAAATACGGCGTTGATCTTCGGGTACTTGGTGAGGAAGTCGCGCATCACCGTGTTGCCTTTTTCGGTCAGCCACTCGCCGTCTTGCGCCGCGAGGATTTTCACGCCCGGGTGTGCCTTGAGAGTGTCGCGGAATCCCGCTTCCACGTTGATCCCGCGCGACGCCCCCGGCGGCGCCTCAATGATGACGACGTTTCCATTGTCGCCGACACCTTTCGCGATCTCCTGGGCCACCAGACTGCCTGCTTCGTAATCGACCATCGCCACGAGGCACGTGTGCGGCGTCTGCGCGTCCAGATTTAGATCGATGACCGGGATGCCTTGCTTTTCAGCCTCTCTGGCGGATGCGGCGAGCGCGGCTGCGTCATGGGCCTGGAGGATGATGCAATCGTATTTCTGATTGATCAACTCTGTCATGATCTGGTTCTGCGTTTCGGCGGAGAGCTTGCCGTCAAAGACCTGGTACGTGATGTTCGGGAAATACGCGAACTCGCGCTTGATTCCCACGCCCCACGCGGCACCGACGGTGTCTCCGATATTATCGGGCAGGTATGCGATCTTGACCGGATCCTTGTACGGATTCTTTTTGGCCTGGGCTGAGACCTGCCCTGCCGCCGCAAGGGCCAGGGCAACGATCATGACTGTGATAATTCCCCAATGTACAGACTTCCTCATCGTCAATTCTCCTTCCTGTTGCTTCTGCATGCCACCGCATGCAGTGTAATAAAAACCACGACCTTATTAATGATCGCGAACCTCCTTTCAGTTCCAACGTGCTCGTGTCATGGGCCGTTTCGCTATTCGTCCTTTTGCCTCCTTTCCCGCTGTGCCCATCATGAGTCCGCACTCCGCTATGGCCGGGGTCGTGTCCTGCCGGGCCGACTGGGCAATCCGTGCGTAATCGGGTCATCCGTGTCGGGCGTCTCCGCGATCATTTCTGGCCCACTTGAGCAGTTGCTGCCCCTTCGGAGCCGTTGTCCTCGGCCAGTCTCCTTCGGGCAGATTGCGTCATGTGCGCCTCCATTGCCGCTCTTGCCGAGGCAGGATCGCGCAGAGCAACTGCGCGCGCGATGGCTGCATGCTCCTCGATTATTCGCAGGAATCGGGCGTCGTCGCGCTCCTTGAAATTGCGGTTAAGGTCGATGAACTCTGGCGTGAGTAAACTGATCATGCTGAGCAAGGCCGAGTTCTTCGACATGGCCGCCAGCTTCAAGTGAAAGAGGTGGTCCTCTTCCAGCGTCGGGAGCCGGCGCTCCGCGTTCTGTCGGAAATCCCCCAGTAACGCCTCGAGCTCTCTTACCTCTTCTGCCGTGGCACGCTCAGCGGCAAGTGCCGCGGCGTTGGTTTCAAGAATGGCTCTCGTCTCGAGAAGGGATCGAATGTCGGGCTTTTCGAACTGCAGGATGTTGGAGAGTAGCCCTTCGATTGCCTTGACGCCAATCCTGGCCACGATGGTTCCGCGGTGCGGCTCGGTCTTCAGAATGCCGTAGATCTCTAGCTTGGCGAGCGCCTTCCTGATATGCCCTCGGCCGATGCGGAAGCGCTCGGAAAGCTCGCGCTCCGACGGAAGCCTCGTCCCGGGTTTCAGCGTTCCGTCGGCGATGAGGCTGCGGATCTGATTGACGATCATGTTTGACGGAGTTTCGACCTCGATTGCATCAAAAACTTCGATATCAAGCTTGTCGTCTGGCATTTGCCGTTCCTGCATCACTTGAAATATGGTTTACTACTCAGTGATTAACCACTGACCGCGCGACAATGCGCCAACTCCTTGCATTTGTCAAGGTGTGGATCGTTGATTCAGAAGTTCCCCATCGCCGAGGCGGCTTGCCGGGGTCGGGCCTTGGCACGGTGCTTGAAAGTGAAGGAGCCGAGTTTGCCCGGGTGGTTTTTGTTGGTGACCGCGGCATGGTGACGCAGGAGAATCTCAAGGAATTGCTCGATGGGGGACAGGGTTACCTGGTGGGGGTCAAGCGCCGGGGCAACGCGCAGATTGCCCGCTGGTTGGATGCGATCGATGTGACGAAGTGGATCGACTGTCCGGTGGGGATCAGTTCCGCGGAGAAGACAGATCCTCCACGGACTCGAGTGCAGGAAGTGCTCTCGGGCAAGGAAGGGATGCAAGTCTTTGTGATCGATTCAGATGAACGGCGCGCCTATGAGGAGTCGATGCGTGGTCGATCGATGGATCGGGTACGGGAGAAACTGGAGAAGCTGCGCCAGCGGGT
>PMZS01000298.1 GCA_003170115.1 Spirochaetaceae bacterium | reverse complement strand
GTGGGATCGCAGATCTACAGCAGGCTGGCCGAGGGAAGGCGCCACCGGACGGCAGAACCCGGGCCGCGGTACCCCGCTGCTCCGCCGCGAGCAGAGACTGCGGAAGCCGCGAAGGCCGCGCCGGATCCGACTCCGCTTGCCGTCGAGCTGTCGGAGCGGCCGACAGCTGAATCCGCGCCGCGGTACGCCGCGGATTCGGCCGGGTACGTCGGTGCAGCGGCACCCGACGTGCGCCAGAGAGTGATGATGCTCTCCCGCGCGGGTTTTTCGACCTCCCTCATTGCCAGTCGGGTTGGGGCTCCCGTCGGGGAAGTGGAGTTGATCATCTCCCTGGAGCAGCGGAAAGGACAGGCGTGAACCAGAATCGACACCAAAGGAACCCCTCGGCGCGCACGGCGCACAGCATCGGAATCGAGGTCCATGGCGGGCGCGCGATAGTCCTGATCCCGGCCGGCTCACGGACGCCGGTTGCGAGGGCGATGACCTTTACGACGGTGGCCGACGGCCAGAGGGCCGTCGAAGTCCGGATAGTGCGCTGTGCTCCTGGGGACGCGGAGTGCCACGATGCTAAATCCGCCGGGTACGTCGGTGCAGAATCCGTCCGGCCCTCGGGGGTGGTCGGCCGCTTTCTCGTTCCGGGCCTGCGAACGGGTAGGCGTGGAGAGGCGCGCATCGATATCGGGATCTCCCTGGACCAGGAAGGGGTCCTCCGTGCATGGGGCGCCGACAGGTCGACCGGAGCACGCCAGGAGGCGACCTTTGCCGGGTTGTGGGCTCTTGCACACCAGGCGCGGACCCAGGCGCTTTCCGCCCTTGCAAGGCGTGTGGATGTCGAGCTTGCCGGGACCGAGTTCGAGGACATCCCTGCCTTCCGAAACGAGAGCGTGCTGATCAAGGCCTCGGCGGGGNNGGCGGGGGAGATCGACAGCATCCGCCGCTCGACCGCCGAGCCGCCGGTCCGCCTCTGATGCGCATGCGGCCGGACGCGGTCAGAAGGCAGGCAGGTGTCCCCCAGCTTGGGAAGACGCTTCTCCTTTGCCGGGACGCGTCGCTGCGCGCCTGGGCGGCGCAGAGCCTCGGGGAGCGCGGCCAGATCTCCGCGTACGCCTACTTGCGGCACGCCCTGTGGGACCCGGCAGAGGCCGTGCGCGAAAGCGCCGTTGAAGCGATCGGGGCGCTCGCCGTCATCCAGTCAGCGGGCGAGCTGGCCGCCCTGTATGCCTGGTCGGGTCCCCGTCTTCGGAGGACCGTCCTGCGGGCGGTGAACCGTATCGGGTATCGATCGGAGTTCGACGGGATCCTCTCCCTCGCGCGTGAAGATCCCGATTCCAGGGTGCGCGCGCTTGCCGCGCGTGCGGGGCGCGGCGGCTCAAAGGGACGACGGAGGTCCTGAAGCGGATGCGAAAGCGCTACGTGTCGTTCAGCCTGGCCGGAGGCCGTTACTGCATCCCTGTCGAGCTGGTCCTCCAGATCCTGAGGCTGGAGGATCTCATCGCAATCCCCAAGCCTCCACCCTATGTCGAAGGCGTCATCAATCTCAGGGGAAAAGTAATCCCGGTCATAAACCTCCGCAGCAAATTCGGTCTTTCAGACAAGGACAGCGANNCAGGGGCGACATCATTCCCGTGGTGAGCCTTCGGGCGCGCCTGGAGATCGCCGGGGAAGAAGCCGCCGGACGGGGAACGCCGGATCAGCGAAAAAGGCGCGTCGTTATCACGCGCGTCGGCGGGAAACCCTACGGGCTGGACGTGGACGAGGTCCGCGAAATCGTGGAGATCGAGGAGGGCGGAATCACCACGGATGCCACCACCATGTTCGGTGTGCGCGCGGACTTCATCATCGGGATTGCCCAGCGCGAAGAAGGCGTCTACATGGTGCTCGACCTCCCGCGCATCCTGGGGACCAGCAGGGACCTTCCCGGCGCCCTGGCGGGGCAGTGACGATGAGCGGGATCGATGAGACCCGGCTGCGGCGCGCGTTCCTCGACGAATCGGAAGAGCTGAGTCAGAAACTGGGCGAGTCCCTCATGGCGCTGGAGGCAGACCAGGCGAACGCCGGGCTCGTGAACGAGGTCTTCCGGCTCACGCATTCGCTGAAGTCCGAATCCGCGCTCATGGGATTCACAACCCTCTCCGAGCTGGCCCACCGCATGGAGGACGTGCTCGGTCTTGCCCGAGACGGATCGCTCACCATAGGAAAGCCGGTCATGGACAGTCTGTTTGCCGGCGCGGACCTCATTGCCGAGATGATGGCGGCGATAGCCAAGGGCGGCAGCGACGCGGATTCCACGACGACGGATGTTCTCCAGGGCCTTTCCGCGGCGGGCGGCAACGGTCGCGGCAGGACGCAGGCCTCCGCGCTTCCGCAAAGCCCGCCCACGCAGGGGGCGGGACAGGCTGCTCCGCAGGCCTCTGGTCCGCCCGGTTCCCCTTCCGCGCCCGGTGCGCCCGCGCCGATCATGCTCATGGATTTCGAAAAGCTGCAGCTTGTCGAGGCCCGAGACCGGGGTGAGGCTCTCCTTCGGCTCACCGTGAGCGTGGACGAGGGTGAAGCGATGAAGTTCCCACGTGCCTACCTTGTCTTTTCCAACCTCGAAGCGGTGTCGAACGTCGTGAAGGTGGATCCGCCGATGCACGGCGAAACCGCCGAAGATTCCCTCTATGGGCGGACGACCGTCCTCCTCACATCGGGCAGCGAGGCGGAGGTCATGAAGGCGGCCTCAGGGGTGGACCAGATCGCAGAGGTGAAGATCGAGCGCTGCCGGTTCGAAGCATTCCTGTCCGGAGCCACGGCAGATGCCATTACCTTCCCGGGCCGGGAGCCGGGCGCAGCCGGAACCCCCGCCGCAGGGACGCCGGAGACAGCGACGACTTCGCCGGGGCAGGATGAGCAGGCCCGGCGCATGGGGCCCGTGGAGAAGACCTCGATTCGAGTGGACACGCGAAAACTGGACGACCTGTGGAGCCTCATCGCGGAGCTCGTCCTGCACAAGTCTCACATTGCTCGCCTCTCCGAGGATATCGGCCATGGCAAGGACGTCTACACCGTCCGCGAGGAGCTGGTCGAATCTTTCGACTCCCTGGACAAGATTTCCAGCGGCATGCAGCAGGCAATGATGGACACGCGGATGATTCCGATCTCGGTGATCTTCTCCAAGTTCCCGCGCCTCGTGCGCGACTTGTCCCGCAAGCTTGGCAAGCCCGTGGACCTCGCGCTTTCGGGGGAGGACACGGAGATCGACCGCAGCATCGTGGAAGCCCTTTCGGATCCCCTGACGCACATCATCCGCAACTCACTCGACCATGGGATCGAGTTCCCGGAGGAACGTGTTCGACGTGGCAAGAGCGAGAAGGGAAGGGTGAGCGTGAGCGCCCGGCGGCAGGGCGGCAACATTGTCATCGAGCTGGAAGACGACGGCCGTGGCATGGATGCGGAGAGCATCCGCAGGAAGGCGGTCGGCATGGGCATGAGCGGGGCGGAGAGCTTTTCCGAGGCGCAGCTTCTTGACCTCGTCTTCCTTCCCGGTTTCAGCACGAAAGAGATCGTGACGGACCTCTCGGGGCGCGGCGTCGGCATGGACGT
>PMZS01000195.1 GCA_003170115.1 Spirochaetaceae bacterium | reverse complement strand
GGCGGATTCCGCATCGCCGAAGGAGAATCATGTGCCGCCGGAGCATGCCTGGCGCGCACTTTGTGATGGGGGTTCACGACCTTCAGGATCAGCTGCGCCGCTACCGCGAGGTCCTTCTTCGAAGGATACAGGGGTTCCGATGCGGTGCGGATGAATTGCTGGAGCAGCAATTCCGGATCAGGATTCTCCATGAGGTCCGTGCGCTTGAGAGCCAGGTCCGAGAATAGGAAGCCGAACATCTCGCTGCGGTCCAGGAGATTTCCCGCGGCAGTATTCGCGTCCAGCTCTTTCAAACGGACGCCGAGCGGAGAGTCGGAGAGCCGCATGCGGGACTCTTTCAGATGTTCTGCGTGCGCCGGGAAGATGATCTCAAAGAGCCGAAGACGATGCGAAAGCTCGAGAACGCCCGCCGCCGAACCCGAAGTGAGGATCTTGAACACCTCCTCGGTGACCCGTTCGCGGGAACAGCTCAGGATCGATTCACGCATCCGCCGCACCAGCCCTGCCAGGGAGAGCGGGAACGGAAAACCAAGAAGCGAGGCATATTTCACCGCCCGGATCATGCGAACGGGATCTTCCGCAAACGACGCCTCCGCCCTCCCGAGCGTTCGCAGCCGGCGATGACGGAGATCGGGGAAAGCCTCGACGTAATCGATGAGCTGGCGGTCGATCGGGCAATAGTAGAGGGCGTTGATCGTGAAATCCCGTCTTTCAGCATCCTCCTCCATCGTGCCGAAGTAGTTGTTCGAATCCGGGTGTGCCTGGTCTCCGGTCGTGGCGGCGGCGACTCTTGACCGGAACGTGCTTACCTCGATGTACTTCTCACGCGCGCAATAGACGTGCACGAGCCGGAAACGCCGTCCGATCACGCGTGCCGAACGGAACAGGCGCTTGATCTGCAGCGGGTGGGCGTCCGTGGCGATGTCGAAATCCTTCGGGGTGCGGCCCACGAGGATGTCCCTGACGGCGCCACCCACGATGTAGGCGTGAAAACGGGCGCCCCGCAGGCGCTTGATCACCCACAACGCATCCGGGTCCACGAGGCGCGGGTCTATCCCATGCTCTTCCTGGGTATAGATGTGAGCTTTCTTCTCGATGCTTCCGCTCTGGTTAGTACCGTATCTGAAAAGCAATCTGCAATCCCGGCTGTTCTCTCGACTGCGGCAATCCTACAGCGGCGGGGCCGAATGTCAAGCCGCAAAGCGCCACCTTGACATCGAATCCTTCCCCCGCATTTACTTGCCGCGTGCGAAACGACGAGCTCATCGAACCTCGCATCCCCAAGGGGTTTCGGGATTTTCTCCCGGAAAAGGAGTCGCTCAGGCTGGGCCTCGTACGGAAGCTGCAGGCGGTCTTCGAGCGCTTCGGGTTCCTCCCGATCGACACGCCGGTCCTCGAGTTCGCCGAAGTCCTGCTTGGCAAGGGCGGCGGGGAGACGGACAAGGAGGTCTACCGGTTCACCGACCACGGCGGCCGCGACGTTGCCATGCGGTTCGACCTCACGGTACCGTTCGCCCGGTTCATGGCCGCCCATCTCTCCGAGGTGGGCCTCCCGTTCCGCCGCTGGCACGCCGCAAAGGTCTGGCGGGGAGAAAACACACAGCGCGGCCGCTACCGTGAGTTCATGCAGGTCGATTTCGATATTGTGGGCACCGACTCCGCCTCGGCCGACCTTGAAATCCTGCTCCTCATGAAGGAAAGCCTCGCGGCGCTGGGCGCGGAACGGGTTTCCATCCGCTACGCGCACCGTGGCGTGTTCAACGCGTTCCTCGCGCGGCTGGGCCTGGAGAAGGCCTCCGTCGACGTGCTTCGCGCCATCGACAAGCAGCGAAAGATCGGGACGGAAAAGACACGGGAGCTCCTCGCACTGATCGCCGGTCCGTCCCACGCCCGGGACATTCTCGACTTCATTCGCGTCGAGCAGACGCCCGCGCTGACCCTGACGAAGCTGACCGGCATCGTAGGCGACGGCGTCGAGGGCATCCAGCGTCTGGCACACGTCTCCTCGGCGCTCGAACAGATGGACATTGCAGGCTCATTCGCATTGGACCCCTCCATCACGCGCGGCCTTGACTATTATACCGGCATGGTCTTCGAGAGCTTCCTCGGGGACCTCCCGGACATCGGCTCGGTGTGCTCGGGTGGCAGGTACAACGAACTTGCGTCGCTGTACACGAAACAGCACCTGCCGGGGGTCGGCGCATCCATCGGGGTGGACAGGCTCATGGCAGCCATGGAAGAGCTCGGGCTGACGGGCGCGGGCCCTGCCCAGGGATCGGTGCTCGTCCTCTTCCTGGAGGACAGGCTCCTCGGCAGGTATCACGAGATCGCCCAGGCGCTCCGAGGGGCAGGAATCGCCGCAGAGGTCTACCCTGAAAAAAAGAAGCTCGCAGTCCAGTTCGCCTACGCCGAGAAGAAGGGAATCCCGCTGGCAGTGGTGTGCGGCGAAGAAGAAGCGGCGGCCGGGGTTGCCACCTTGAAAGACCTCAGGTCCCGGGAGAGCTTCGAGGGACTGAAGCCGGCCGACCTGACAGGAAAAGCCAGAGAGCTTCTTCGATAACGCCGAGGGATTCGGCCGACATGGCCCCGGGCAGATCCGCCAGCGTGTGCCATTCGGGGTAGTCGATGTCAATGAGGATGCACGCGGGCGTCCCACGG
>PMZS01000121.1 GCA_003170115.1 Spirochaetaceae bacterium | reverse complement strand
ACGGTGAAGCCGATCGAGTTGAAGGCGGCGCCCAGGGCAGGCCAGCGGAATCGGGACTCCACGAGGATGCCCGCCACCACCCGCCGGGTGGCGGGCCCGACCAGGGGCACCGCGCCGATGCGCGCTCCTGGCGTCAGCCGCACGTACACCTCGGAGTCGGCGCAGACGTCCACTTTGAGGCGCAGCCGCGGCAGGGAGGGGGCGTTGGCCTGTAGAAAGGGCTCCACCCATCGTTCGCCCGAGGCGCCAATTACGTGAGCACGGACTTCCAGCGGATCACCGTGGTCGGTGGTCTTCAATAGGGGCCGCGCCGTCGGATCGGGCCGCCCCAGGGAGCCGCGAGATCGCCCCCTGAGCGTTCGCCCACGCGTTCTCACAATTGCAGGAGCCTCGACTCGATGCGGTCGGCGAGTCCCGCAATCGGCTCGCTGGCAGCACCGCACATCTTCTCTTCCTTCGAACTTCATGCGATGCGCGACTCGCCGCGTGCGATTTCGATAAGGGTGAAGAGGCGTAGGGTGGCAATGTCCATACGGGCGATTGTGCGGTCGGCGGTCAAAGCGGGTTGAAACAGATTCCTGGCAATGAGGAGCGCCAGTCACCGCCTGCGAGACATGGCCCTGCGGATAGATCAGTAATAGTTTGACAACAGACGCGACGGATGATAAGACAAAGACAGGCGACTAGAGACGGAGACGCGATGCGACTCCCTTGGTACCCTTGGGTGCCACTCTAGACGCTCTTTTTTTGACGGGAGTCAAAATGTTCGCCCTCTACATGGACGAGTCGGGGGTTGAAGAGCTTCACTCCCCACCGGCACACTTCGTCTTGCTCGGCGTGATGATCCCAGCAGACTCGTGGAAGGACATAGCAATCGAGCTCGAAGCGCCAAAAGAGGTTCATGATCTGTGAGAGCCGAAGGGTAGCGGCGGAAGGATTCAGACTCTCCGACGGACGCGCCCCGAGGATCAGGACGCTCGGCTATCCTACGATCTCGAAGTTCACGGGCTGGAGTTGAGCAAGGTCGACTTTCTTGGATGCATTCATGATCTCTATGCCGACGATCTTCTCCCCCTGGCCCACATCAAGAACGATGTCCTGGGAGACCCGCCTGTTGGTGACCTCCTGCGAGCGGGGGTCGAACCGAACGTAAATGAGATCAGCTCTCCGATCAAACTCTATCTTCATTTCTTCTCCCATTTGCCATAGAAAACATACACCGTTACGACAAACAAGGCATCCCCCACATCAACATAGTAGACCTCGACGCGCTTCTGGGGGTACTCAATCCCGTTTCGACGCTCTTGAAAGTCGTAGACTTTGGCCTTTCCGCGTCTTCCCGAGTGCGCCGGAATAGCGAAGCCTGTGGCCAAAACATCCGCAATTTCGGCCCTACTGGTGCCGCGCTCCAGAGCTCGCTCAAGGGTGTGGACGGTGAAAAAGACATTTGGTACCACACCTTTCATCACGTGAGAAAGCATTCTCTCGCTTGCCACGCCGCCGTACACCGGGCGGACACGCCGTGGCAGATGCGGCCGCTCCGGGAGCCCGAAAGGTCCAAGAACTCCTGGACAATTTCCAGCCGGCTTTCTCAGTTTTCCTGGAGATGAGGCCGGACGCCCGCCATTGCCCGCAGATCACTTCCTGGCGATCAGCAGAAGGTCCCTTGCCGTTGACGTGACCCTGCTACGGCTCCCACCGGGCCGCGCCCCTCATGGCGGCCGTGTATTCGATGGCCTCGACGAAGCTGGAAAGAAGCGGCTTTTCCCACCCCGGGGCAAGCTCGATCGCGCCTGCCGTCGCGTCCTGGGTCGCGTCCACGGTAACGCCCCCGGCCCGTCGCTCACCTTCCTTGTTCCTTACAGCGACCGCGCCGCCTGACAGCGCGGCGGCTGCAATCAAAAACCGCGATGGAAATTCCCTCGACAGGCTCCGCCAGTTCTCGATGATCCTCTCGCTCCGCCTGCGCACGATTTCCCGAGACGGCAGTCTGTCCCTTTTCTGGTTGTTGACAGTCTTGGCCGCGGGGAAGAGGTTCCACAGCGAGCTGTCCTGCCACAGCGCGAATGGAATGGCGTGGTCTACGTCGAAATCGCCGACCAGCTTTCTCCCCGACCACACGCACTCCAGCCCGGGCCGCAGCCCCGCGTAGAACCGGCGCACGCTCTCGTCGAACCNNCACCCCTGCGGAAAGACGCCAGGTCATGCCCGCCCACCGCAGGACCACCGCGTCGCGGATCCAGTGGCCCATGAGGGTGAGCTCTTCCCAGACGCCGCCGTCCACCAGGACAAGGCGGGCCGCGGCATCGAACTCGAACTCCTGGACGCCCCGGGCGCCACCGGCAAACTTGACGGGCCCTTTAACGATCGTGTTGGACACGATGCGGAGGACCCGGCCGTACAGGCGCTGCTCTTCCAGGGACAGAAGCCGATCCGCCTTCACCCTGGCAAACCCGTTGAGCCCGCCCTGGCGCGAAAAATGCCCTGCAAGCTCGGAAAGGGCGGAACGGAACGCGATCGGCTTCCCGCCCGTGGATTCGCCGTTGATCTGCGGAATGAACTCCCGGGAGTCGACAAGAGGCCAGTAGAAGAGGATCCACCGCTCGGCCAAGTCCGTGATCGGTATGCTGATCCTGCCGTCCGGCTCCCAGCGGGCGCGCGCGTGCGCCGTCAGCGCCATGTCGCAGAGTGCGCGGATCAGCGCGAGCTTGTACGTGGCGACCTTTTTGTCCGCGTTGAGAATGCTTTCGATCCTGTCTATCGGGCGAGCGGTGCTGCGCGAATACGAAGAGGAGCCGCACCTGGGAGGCGGGGCGCAGGATCATAAGCCGCCCCGATTCGTCCCGATCGGAGCCTGCAGGCGTGTCGCATCGCTCCAGGGGTGTGGACAGAACGAGCTTGCCGCCGTCCTTCAAGCGTTCGCGAATTGCCAGCGCTGTATCGAAGAGCTCCGAATCGGGAATGTGCATGATGACGGCAGAAAGGACCACCCCGTCGTATGGGCCTGCAACCGGGGGCGGGAGGTCGGAGGGCAGCTCGCCCTCGAATAACCGACCGGACAGCTCGGGATGAAGAACGGCCGCCTGGTGCCTCAGCCCGGCGCTGGGCTCGACCGCGTGCACGTGTACGCCCAGCTCCAGGAGCCGCGCGGCATCCCTTCCTCTTCCCGATCCTATCTCCAGGACGCTGTCACCCGGCGCAAAGGCAAAACGGAAGAAGTCGGAGATACCGCCCGGGACGCTTTCGTAGCGTCGTGCTACGTCTTCGGCGTTGCTGTCGTACCAGTCGATCGTCTGGCGATCCACCCCCGCGTGCGCCCGAAAAGATGTTGTACCTCTGCTTCGTGCCTCGGGCAAGGGATGCGATTGCCAGCACGAACGAGGACTTCAACTTCACGCGACCCCTGAAGTCGGGTCTGCGGCAAACCTGTTAGGAGCACGATCTCTTGAGCCTCAAAAAAGTATTCTTTTCGATTGACTTTGTACCGATATTTTGTTACAAATGAGGATATATTTATGGTGAAACGCTCTGAGTGCCTGGCTCACCAACATCTCGGATGGCGCTTCGAGTGGTACGTCAATGAAGGCGGAAATAGTCCCGCTCTCGAATACTATCATGAGGATCTAAGTGAGGACGAGAGAGATATAACCCAATGTTGTGG
>PMZS01000258.1 GCA_003170115.1 Spirochaetaceae bacterium | reverse complement strand
AGGTTGAACGTCTGAAAGATGAAGCCGACCTTGTTGCAGCGCACCCACGCCAACTGGGGGGGGGTCAGTTCCCGCAGCCGGTAACCCTCGATCGACACATCGCCGGTGGTGGGCCGGTCGAGGCCGCCGATCATGTTGAAAATGGTGGACTTGCCGGAGCCCGAAGGACCCATGATCGACAGGTACTCGCCTTCCTGCAGGGTGAAGGACACACCTTTCAGGGCATGCACCTCCACCGAGCCGGTGTCATAAGTCTTTGTCAGCTCGCGCGTGACGATGAGGGGTTTCACCTGAATATGCCGAACATGGCGCCCACGGGCGGGCCGCCACGCGGTGTCGTGGCGGTGCCCGCGGCTCCAGTCGAACGCCGGGTGAGCACGACTTCCGTGCCCTCGTCCAGCCCGGCCACGATCTGGGTCCTCGTGCCGTCCGTGGCGCCGGTCTGGACGTCCCACGCCACCTGCTGGCCGCCGTCCACGATCGTCACGGAGCTCGATCCATTGGAGGTCCTGATCGCGGAGGCCGGCAACATGAGCACATCCTTCAGCGAAAGGACCGAAATCTCCGCATCCGCGTTCATGCCCCAGAGCAGCTTCCCGTCCCTGTTCGGAACCTCGATCGTGGTCGTGAACACCGATACGTTGCTCACGACCTGGGCGTGCAGGTCGATCTGGGTCACTTTCCCGCTGATCGTGAGGTCCGGGTATCCGGACGGAATGATGTGGGCCGCCTGGCCCACTTTCACCTGGGCCATATCGGTTTCGTTCACCTGGGCCTGCAGCCACATGGGATCCGGGTCGATCACCGTCATGAGCGCGGTGCTCGGGCTGATGAGGTCTCCCACGTTGACGACGATCTCGGCCACGACCCCCGCGACTGGGGACCTGATGGTGATCGAATCATAGATGAGCTGGGACTTCTCCAGCGCGCTCTGCGCGGAGGCGACGGCGGCCCGCTGCGCCTGGACGTCGGCGTCCGTGTTCTGCGCCTTCACGTTCTCGTAAGAGAGCCGCGAGGAGGTATACGACGCCTTCGCCGCCTGCAAGGCGCGGTCCGCATCTGACAGGTCCTTCCGCGCGGCGAGATTCTTGTCGTAGAGACTCTTCGTGCTGTCGTAATTTTCCTGCGCCGTGTCCAGCGTGTTCTTCGCCGCCGAGAGGGTTGCCTCGGCAGCGGCGAGGTCCAGGCCGACCGGCTTGGCCTGCACGTTGGCAAGCTTCACTTTCTCCGCCTCGAAGGTGGCACGGGCGCTCTGGAGGTCGAGATCCAGACCGGATGGATCCACTTCCGCGAGCGCCTGCCCCGCTTTCACCCGCTGACCTTCCGTGACGGAGATTTTCACAAGCTTTCGCGTCGGCATGTTGGAGTCCGGCCTGATCGTGGTGATCGTATTGGGCTGGAGCTGTCCGGATGCGGCCACGAAGGCCGAGAGGTCGCCGCGGGTCACCTTCACCATCGACGCGGCGGCCGGGTCGGACGCAGCCGCGCGCGAGGCTGCGCTCGCCGAAATGACCCCACGGGTGACGATCAGCGCGGAGATTCCCACGGCAAGGACTGCCGCCGAGATGAGCGCTGCCTTCAGTCCTGTCTTCACGACCTTCCTCCGTCCCTTCATTCGCCCATCGCGCTCTGCAGCGCGAGCACACCGAGCTGGGCGCTGCTCTGCGCGGCCGCCATGTTCACCCGAGCAGTGGTCAGGGCCACCGACGCGGTGAGGACGTCGAGGTGGGAGATCACCCCGTTGGCAAACTGCGCCTCGTCCAGTTCATACTGGACCTGCGCGAGATCCAGGCTCTGCCGGGCGAGCTCGACACGGGAGAGAAGATCCTGGAGAGTGTACACGGCGCTTTTGACGCTGGTCGCGATCGCCGACGCAAGCTGACCCTGCTGGACGCGGAGCTTCTCCTTCTGGAGAGTCGCTTCGCGCACCTGCGCCCCGAGAGACCCCGCATCGATCACCGGCGCTTGTACCGACACCCCGGCATGCCAGGTGGTCCTGTTGTTGCTCGTGGTCCAGTCCTGCATCCAGCTCACCCCCGTGCTCACGCTCACCGTGGGGCCTGCGAGGGCCTTCTTCAGCGCGAGAGAAACGTCGCTGGACAGGAGACTGAGCTGGATCTGGCGGAAGTCCTCGCGGTTGGCGATGGCCGTCTTCATGGCCGCCGCGGCGTCGAGGCGGGGAGCAGGCGCGTCCGGCACTTCTTCCACGTCGTATACGCTGTCGGTGGACACACCCATCATGTTCGAGAGCTGCTCACGGTCCACTTCGAGCAGCCCTCGGGCCTTCGACAGGTCCAACGAAGCCTGCAACCGGTTGACCTGCGCCTGCTTCAGGTCGATCTGGCTCACGTTCCGGGCGTCGTAGAGCGACTGGGTCTTCTGCAGCTCCGCCTCGCGCTGGGCCAGCGTCTGCTGGAGGATGGCGATCTGCCGCTGCTGTCCCAGGAGGGTGTAGTACGCCTGCTTCACGTTGTAGACGACTGTCTTCTGGCTGGCGCTTTCGGAGCTCTCCGTGCCTTGAAGGGTGAAAGCGGCAATCCGGGCCGCCGCGAGCGCCTGGCCGCCGCGGTAGCCGTCCCACACGGCCGCGCTCGCCGTAAGGGAGACGTTCGTGGCCTGATCGAGAATGCTCGCCTCCGTGATGGAATGGCTGCCTTCCAGGCTCACGCTCGTCGAGAGAGGCGCGGACATTGTCAGGCCTCCCTGGAAGGTGTTCTGCACCACCTGGATGGGCTGTCCGCTCTGCGAATAGCCGGTCGTGAACGGGGCCCTGTCGTAGCCGAGATTGCCCGACACCCCGAGCCCGTTCGCGGAGGCCGCGTCGTTAAACTGGTCCCGGGCGAGCCCCAGGTTCGCCCGGGAGATGCGCATGTCGGGACCGTTGGCAAGGGCCTGCGCAACGCTCTGAGAGAGGGTCACAACCTGACCATCGGCGAAGGAGGAGAGGGATGAGGCGAATGCGAGTGCAAGGACGGTCGTCGCGACCCTCACGCCGGGCGTTGCCCATTTTCGATCTTTCATGCCGCATCCTTCTGATGAAAACATATCTCCGGACCACGCCCGGCGCCATAGACTCCGAGTGAACGTTCCATAACATTCTGTTAGGGCAGGTGTTTCAGGTAGTGCAGGTGGGGGATGAGGATCCGGTTGGGGTTGGCCGTTCCGTCATAGAAGATGTCCACGATGGGAATGCCGAAATCCTTCTGCATCCTGCGGAACAGGGATGCGGTGACGACTCCCGGGCAGCAAAAAAGCGGATTCACATGGACGATTGCCTCGACCAAACGGTGGGTGCAGTACCAGAGAGCCCTGCCGACACTGATCGAGGTTTCCCCCGCAATGTAGTGGGAGATCCCGTACTCCTCCATGAGCTTCACGCACTCGGCGAAATCGGGCTCGGGCTGGTCTCCGATCAGGTCCTCCGCCAGCTTTTCGTAGCGTTGCTCGATCGTCCTGAGCATCCGGGAGGAGCGCGGGTCCTCGCCGTCTCGGCGTGCGCCGAGGTCGAGGAGGTGCGCGCCGTATTCGGACATCGAAGAGACGATGAGCTCGCCGCCCAGATCCTCCACGAGCGCCTGGATCCCCTCGTTGACGACCGCGTTGTACTTCACGTAATAGTCACCGAGGAGGGCGATCCGCGGCTTCCGTCCTCCGGATTCGTCCCGGGGCACGGAACGGAAAAGCTCGACGGCCCGCGCCAGGGGAGTGCGCAGCTCGGTCCCCGATCTGATTGCGGCGCGCACCAGCCCTTCTGATTCCTGGAGGGCCTTGTCCGTGTCCCCCGTGACGCGCTCGTACGGCCTGATGCGGGAGGCGAGCTTGTACAGGGTGCAGGCGACGATGTAGCCCTCCAGGATTTTCACGGCGAGCATCTGGGGAAGGCTGTCGACGAGGGCCATGACGTTGATCCGGCCGATCTTCACGCCGCCAATGCCTGCTGCCCTGAACGCCATGTCCGCGAATATCGGGAACTGGGGCATGTTGCACGAGAGGGGAACGGTAGGCACGAAGAAGAACGTTTTCGCCGGGTCCAGTCCCCTGCCGGCAATCGTCTCGATGGCGGATCCCACCATGGACACCAGCGGGGTGCATTCCCCGCCGCTGGCGTGGCGGAATCCGGTGCTCAGGGCCGAGGCGGTGGACTCCAGAAGAACCGCGGGATTGCCGGCCCGGGTGAATGCGTCCGCCCAGAATCGACTGATGAGCGTGTCCAGTCCCGGGATCAGGACCGTGTCGCCCTCGACGAGTGAGTCGTTCCGCGCGCGGACAACCGGCTCGGCGGCGCGCGGAATCATTCGCTCCCGGGCTCGATGGTTGCGGAAGGATTGGAGCGCGGCCTCGATCCTCGTCAGGTACCCCACGTCGGAGGCGTGGGCGTCGAGCTGGAGGAAGAGGAAGGGCTTCCCGAAATGGGTGACGATGTCCTTCACGTAGCTCATCAGGAACGAGTCAGGACTGCATCGGAAGCAGGTAAGGAAGACGGGAAACAGGTTCTCCGCCCGCGCGGCGTACTCCGCGGCGCGCACGATGAGTGTGCCGTAGTGCCAGTGCATCCGTTCCTCATACTGGCGTGCGTAGGTGAGTGGAAACTCCTCCAGTGGGAGCTCTTCCTGCCAGAACACGGACGCGCCGAGCTGTTCGAAGGTTCTCGGAAGGGAAGTGTTCAAGACCGCGTCGAACGCGACGTAGGGCCGGCCAAGGAGAACGACGCGGAGGGGATCATCGCTCGCGGCCTTGCCGAAGGTGCCGGCGAGCTTCACCCGCGCATCACGGAACACAGCGGCGGCCTGCCGGTAGGCGCTGCGCGTCTCCTCCTGCTCGAGCCCGGGGACACGGGAAGACAGCGCGGCATGAATGAGGTCGGCGATCTCCTCATCGCTTTTATCCCTGAGCGGGAGAAGGGGAGATATCAGCTTCCTGCCCGTCTCGAAGGCTGTAAGCTTCTGCACGACGGTGGGCAGGTACTGCGAGTAGTAGCAGAAGGCACTGTCGGTTTCCCTCCTGCGGAAGCTCGAGCGATCCGGCTCGGAGCCTTCACGTTCGTTGGAGATCGCCGGAGAGAAGAGGTAGTCCACGCCCCTGTCCAGGAGCTGCTTCACGTACCCGTGGGCCAGGATCATGGGGGCGCAGAAGTCGGAGTTCACCGAGGCCGCCCCTTCCTCCACGGCCTCTTTGCGCGGGGCCGACGTCTCCACGGAGAAACCCAGCCGCGTGAGGAAGCTCCGCCACAACGGCTCGTAGGAGAACGAGTACAACCCGCGCGGAATTCCGATCGTGATGGAGCTCCGTTGCCGCGCGCCCGCGGAAATCACGGCCGCGTTCACCCCGTACAGAGGGCTCATCGCGTCGCGGAAGCGTCTTTCCGGAGCCGAGATATCCTCAGAAGAATAGTCGCGCCCCGGTGCCTTGCGGTCGGCGTACTCCCTTCCGCATTTCATCCCCCACCCAGTCCGCACCCCGTGCCGTTCGACCACGGTGAGGGCGCAGTGGTTGGCGCAGAGCCGGCATTCCTCTGTCTCCAGCGTGATCGACTCGGTCTCCCAGATGAAACGGGAAGAGGCCAGCCCTTCGTCCCGGCAGTGCAGAGCGGCCCCCAGCGCACCCGTGAGATGGCAGTACGGGGAGACGTGGACCGTCTTTCCCAGGTGGTGCTCGAAGGCGGAAACCAGCGCCCTGTTGCGGGCAGTGGCGCCCTGGAAGACGATCGTGTCCCCCAGGGGGCTCCTGCCGACGACCTTCGAGAGATAGTTGTCGCGCACCGAGTGCAGCACCGCCGCCGCGAGGGCCTCACGGGACCAGCCTTCCCCGAGAAGAGCGGAAAGATCCCGCTCCATGTAGACGGTGCAGCGGTCGCTCGTGAAGGGGGCGCTGTCCGTCATCGCCATGTCGGAGAACTCCGAAAGGCTCACTCCCAGCCTCCGGGCCTGCTCCTCGATGAAACTCCCTGTCCCCGCCGCGCAGACGTAGTTCATCGTGGAAAAATACACATCGCCGTCCCGGATCCGCGTGAACTTGGAGTCCTGGCCTCCGATCTCGATGATCGTGTCCACGCCGGGGTGCAGGAATACCGCCGCCTTCGCGTGGGCCGTGATCTCGTTCACCTCGCGGTCCGCCTGGAAGACCTGGCGGATCATGGCTCGCCCCGAACCGGTGGTGGCCGCACCGAGGAGTCGGGGGGTGCCGCCCGGCAGGGCGCCTGCACCGCCGATCACGCGGAGGAGCCTCTGAACCGCGCCGACAGGGTCACCGCCGGTGCGCGTGTAGAATCCTGCGGTGAACCGCCCATCCGGGCCGGTGAGGGCGGCCTTCGTGCTGGTCGAGCCGATATCGACACCCAGGTAATACCCGGTTTCCGACAGGCTGCCGCCCGTCGGACGAAACACCTCGACCTGGTCCCGCTCTTCCACATCGAAGGAGCCGAAGGACGGGTAATCCGCCAGCGACCGGGAGAGAGAAGCCCTGACCTGCCGCCGCGCGGCGGAGGGTTTCAGCAGAGCCGTGATGTCGATCGCGTCGGCGGCGCCCAGGAGGGCCGCGCCGATGGCGCCCGCGCACTGGCAGTCCGCGGGGACGACGACCTCCGCGCCGAGGATGCTCTGGATCGCCGAGGCGATCTTCGCATTCAGTGCAACCCCTCCTACCAGGCCCACGGGGGCGCTCAGCGTTCTTCCCTTCAGGAGCACATCCAGCATGCTGCGCGCAATTCCTTCGCAGAGCCCGGCAGAGACCGCGTCCAGTGAGTACCCCTCCTGCATTGCGTGAATGATGTCGGTCTTCGCAAAGACGGCGCACCTCGAGGCGATGCGGGGCGCCTTGCCCGAGAACCGCCCGGCGCGCCGGGCGATATCCTGCACACCTGTTCCGAGCCGCTCGGCCTGCTGCTCGAGAAAGGATCCGGTCCCGGACGCGCACGGCGGGTTGGCCGCGTGCTCCACGTACCGCCCCTCGCCGTCGAGGAGGATGAGTGAGAAGCTCTGTCCTCCCATGGCGATCACGTTGCGGCAGCCGGGGAGCAGGCGCCTCGCTCCCTCGATCGTGGCCAGGGTGTTGTCGATGATGCCCCGGCCGGCGCCCGCCAGGCTTCCGGTGGCCCCCGCGGTATCGAAGGAAGCGAAATCCGGCCGCGCGAGCAGCGTCCGGACCGCGGACTCGATCTTCCCCGCGTGCTCGAAGGACGCGCGTTCCGTGATCTGGCCATCCTGGAGGATGACGGCATTGAGACTGAGTGAGCCGATGTCGATGCCCAGACGCATCATGTGAGAAACCTCACAATAGAAGGAATCATTGCACGAAAAGCCTTGATCGTGCAAAAAATGCTCGTCGACGGTATCCGGCGGGCTCAGTGCCGCAATGGCCCGCAACCGCGCATACCTGTCAGCCTGCCCGACTCCCCCATGATGCCACCAGCGGGTGCATCACGGCAGGGCCGAGGTCGGACGGATCCAGGGTCCTTCCCACCTCCGCGTAGGCGGCGATGCGGCGCGCAAGCGGGAGGGCCGCCAGCGGGTTGTCCTGATGGAAGAGCCCGTAGCGCGGCCCGGCATCGCAGAGCCTTTCGTGTGCGATCAGCGCCCATGTTGCGGAGATAAGATGCGAAAACTCTGGCAGTGTGAGCTCGGGGCAGTTGAATGATTGCCGGGGGCTGTTGATGTCCACCCCGCTGATCTCCATGAACCCGTGCCGTGCGCAAAGCTCCTGGACGCGTCGGAGCTGCGTCATGGTGTTGCGCGGAGGCATGTACGCAACCGCGCGGAAGCCAAGGCGCTTCACCTCGGCCATCAGATCCTCCAGGTAGCTGTCCTCGAACTTCTCCGCTCTCTTGTCGCCTGTCGGAGAATCGGTGACGTCCCCCAGATAAGGGTAGGTCGGAATGCCGCCCGCCTCTTCGGCGAACCGGACGACGTCCTGTACCGGGACGCATTCCCGGGCATCCGGCTGGATGTACACCTTCTCGATAAAGGAGCTCTTCAGAACGCCGAGCAGATCGAAGAGGAGCATCTCATTCGTCGGATCCCTCAGGTACTCAGCCACGCGCGCGGGGGGCTGTATGCCGATCGTCGTCGTCAGAAAATCCAGAAGGGGACGACCTGTGCCCGCCCTTTCCACGATGGCGGCCGCGGCGGCGAAAAGGATGTGCCTCTCGGTGATGGTTCCCCCATCGTCGGCACGGGAAATGGAACGAACGTCCCGCTGCCAGTCGAGGGTGCGCAGCCCGTATCGCGGGAGCAGCGAGTTCAGTCCTTCCACCATCCGGCGCCCGCGCAGCTCCCGTGCGGCCTGGATTGGCCGGAGAAACTCCTGGACAAGGGCGATGCTTCGCGCCGGCACTCCGTGAATGATCATATAGAGCACGCCGAGCGAATCCGGATTGTTGATCCTCCGTCCCTCCAGGGCGGTGTCGGCAGCGCTGACCCGCAGCTCGACGCCCGCGGTCGTAGCGATGCCGAGGGTCGTACCCGCCTTCCGCATCTCCCTGGCGCCGGCCATGGAGTCATGGTCCATGATTCCCACGGCCGCGAGTCCCGCCGCCCGGGCGTGCTCCGCGGCGGCCGTCGGAGAGTAGGGGCTGAAGGAATAGTACGTGTGCACGTGGCAGTTGACTTCCTGCCGCTCCGGCCGATCCTCCGCGCTCATGTGCGCAGGGCGCTCAGGAACCGGGAACGCAGCAGGGGGCCGTCGACGCCGTCTACCTCGCGGATGATCCCCCCCGCCATGTCCGCGTGACCGCCGCCGAAGCCGATGCCGTCCAGCGCCTCCTGGACGATCCGGGAGGCGTTCCATCCCTCCCGTTCGTTGCGCACGGAGATGTTGATGACGTGCGCGTTGCGCGCGCACAGGACGACGAACTCGGCCTCCTCCAGGGAGATGAAGAAATCACCGAGGATCCCCAGCAGATTCTGGTTGCACCCGGCGGGAAACCAGCAGAAGGCTACGCCGTCGCTGATCTGCACGTTCTCCAGGGCGTGACGGTAGAAGGCGAGATCCTTTGTCTGGATGGAATTTCGGAGAATGGAGTTCTCCAGGCGGATATCGGCGCGCGTGTAAAGGTCGGCGTAGGCCTGGATGTCGTCGCTGCTGACCTGCCGGGTCAGCAGCGCCGTGTCCATGTTGATGCCGATCATGAGGGCCGTGGCAATGGGGGTGGGGATCTGCTCCCCCGCGTCGCCCCAATAACCGTGGACCATCGTGGCGCAGGCCCCGCGGTCGGATCGGATGTCGACGAAGGGGACGTTGTCCGGGCTCTTCACATCATGGTGATCGATGACGGCAATCTCGTCCCCCGGCAGGTCGGTGACGTTCTTGCTGCCCTTGCAGCCGTCCACGATGACGATCGGATCCGACGCGCTCATGGGGACCTCGGCCGCGGGAACAACCTCGATGCCGAGGTCCCGGATCATCCGGCGCAGCGAGTCCCGCTGCAGATCCCCCGCGTACACGATGCGCGACGGCACCCCCGCCAGTCCCAGCACGCCCTGCATGCCGAAGGCGGAGGCCACGGCATCGTGATCCGGAAAGTCGTGCGTCTGCACGAACACTGGGCGCCGGGTCCCGATGACACCGAGGAGTTCGCTGAGCCTGCCCATGTGCCGCGACTATAACACGGTGTGCCGAGATTTGACAGCGCGGCGGGCCCCGCCTACACTCTCATGTGAGAGGCTTCCCGTTGAGCGATCCCGGTTCGAAGAGCTTCAAGAAAGACTCCCTGATCTACATCGAATCCGATGAGGACTCCAGCGAAGTGTTCGTGGTGGAAACCGGCGAGGTGGGACTGACGGGCACCCCCGGGATCCCCCGATTCCGCACCACCCTCAAGACGGGAGATATTTTCGGCTTCACCTCGTGCCTCTGCCGCCGCCCGAGGATGGAGACCGCGGTGGCCCGCACCGACTGTTCCTGCGCGGTGCTGGAGCGCGAGCGGTTCATCGAATCCGTGCAGTCCAATCCCGAGCTTGCCAGCCGGATCATCTCCTATTTCGCCCAGGAGCTTCGCGCCTACGATGACCTGATGACGTCCCCGTCCGAGGAGGCGAGCGCCCGGGACGACGAGGCTCACCTGTACCAGCTCGCGCAGCACCTGGCACGGAAGGGTCGACCGGCACATGCGGCGCACGCGCTGCGGGCGTACACCAGCCGGTTTCCGGCGGGCATGCACGTGGAGGAAGGGACACGGCAGCTTGCCGCGCTGGAGGCGAAGGGCGCCGCGACTCCCGCGCCCGTCACGCGCGGGCTCTGCCGTGTCTTCGCCGACGGGCAGATGATTTTCTGCGAGCACGAGCCGGGCAACGAGCTGTACGTGATCAAGTCCGGAAAGGTGGAGATCCTGAAGATCTCACCGCCTGACGAGATCCTCCTCTCCATCCTGCGGGATGGCGATATCTTCGGCGAGCTCTCCATCGTCTCCACCGCGCCCCGGAACGCCGCCGCGGTGAGCTCGGGAGAATCGGTGCTTCTCCCCATTTCCCGGGAGTCATTACTCTCCGTTTTCGAGAAGTCGCCGGCCACCGTGGGCCGGATCCTGGGAGCCCTCAGCCAGCGCCTGTGGTTCACGTTTATCCGCCTGCGCGCGAAGGTGTTCGAGAATCCTCTCACGCGCACGTACGTGCTGCTGGAGAACAAGCTGCTGGAAGACAGGGTCTCCCTTCTCGGGACGAAGCCGCACACCCTCGGATTGGGGATCGCGGAGATCCTCGGCATGGCAGGCGTGCCGGCCGACCAGGTGGAGGGCGTGAAAAATGTCCTCGGAAGCGACCCCAATTTCAGCTTCCAGTTCCGGCAGGTGACGATCGACAGCCCCAGCGCCCTGGAAGCGAAGGCCCGCTACTTCCGTACCAGAGACCATCTGGACAGCCCCGAGCTGAGGGGGCGAAAAAACCCCGCGGCCCGAATAGGGCTGGACCTCCACGAGCTGAGAGTTCCCCCCGGCACGATTCCTGAAGCCTGAGCTTGACTCGGCGCATCCGGGCAGTTAGAGATTAAGCCATGAACAAGCCCGCCGCCGTGGCAGCCACGGATCAGGAACGGGTCCTGCTGGAGGCGTGCCTCCTGTCACCCGAGGAATGCTTTGTCCGCATGGGGAGCCGCGAGAAGGGCCTTTCGGAGGAGGAGGTCGAGGAAAAGCGGCGGACATTCGGCACGAACGAAGTGGCGACAAAACATGGCGGGGCGCTCCTCCGAACCTACCACAGGTTCGCAAATCCGCTGGTCATCCAGCTCCTGATCATCGCCGTCGTCGCTTTCATCATGAGAGACGTGCGCTCAACCATCGTCGTCGGCGGCATGGTGCTCATCAGCGTGGGCCTTTCCTCCATCCAGGAGGAGCGGTCAGGGCGGGCCGTGGAGAAGCTCCAGGCCATGGTCCGCACGACCGTGAACGTCATGCGGGAGGGGAAGGAATCAGAGATCGCGCTGGCGCAGATCGTGCCCGGGGACGTCGTCGTGCTCGACGCGGGAACGCTGGTTCCGGCGGACGTTCGGCTCGTGGCCACAAAGGACTTCTTCGTGAGCCAGAGCGCTCTCACTGGAGAGTCCATGCCCGTGGAAAAGAGCACGGGCGCCCCCCCGGGAGCGAAGGTGGCCCTGGAACTTTCAAACGCGTGCTTCCAGGGCACCAACGTGCTCTCGGGAACCGCACGGGGAGTGGTGATCAACACGGGGGCCCGCACCTATTTCGGCGCCATCACCCGCAAGCTTGCCGGCCAGCGCTCCAAGACGAACTTCGACAGGGGAATATCGGGTTTCACGTGGCTCATGATCCAGTTCATGGTGGTGATGGTGGCCGTGGTGTTCCTCATCATCGGCATCACGAAACACGACTGGGCGGGCGCCCTGCTCTTCGGGCTGGCCGTCGCCGTCGGGCTCACCCCCGAGATGCTCCCGATGATCGTCACGGTGAACCTGGCCAAGGGCGCCATGGCGATGTCGAAGAAGAAAGTCATCGTCAAGCGTCTGAACTCCATCCAGAACTTCGGGGCAATCGACATCCTGTGCACCGACAAGACGGGCACCCTGACCCAGGACAGGGTCATCCTGGAAAAGTACGTGGATGTCTCCGGCAAGCTGAGCGACGAGGTCCTCCGCTACGCCTACATGAACAGCTTCTACCAGACGGGGCTGCGCAACCTTCTGGACCGGGCCGTGCTCGCTCACGGCGAGTTCGAGGTGGAACAGCGCTGCAAAAAAGTGGACGAAATCCCCTTCGACTTCACCCGCAAGCGGATGTCCGTGGTCGTGGAATACGAAGGGGATCACGTGCTGATCTGCAAAGGCGCGGTTGAGGACGTGTTCAAGGTCTGCTCCTCCTACCAGGTGGAGGACGACGTCCTCCCCCTGATCGACATGATCCGCCAGGACGTGCTGGAGGACTATGAGGCGCTGAGCGCCGACGGCTACAGGGTGCTGGCCATTGCCTACCGGGAGTTCCCGCGCGACAAGCCGGTTTTCGCCGCCGCGGACGAGAGTGACATGATCCTCCTCGGCTACATTGCTTTCCTGGATCCTCCCAAGGAAACCACGGCGCAGTCCCTGAAGGCCCTGAAGGACGCGGGGGTCGCCGTGAAGATCCTCACCGGCGACAATGACCTTGTCACCCGGAAGGTCTGCAGGGACGTGGGCATCGACGTGGAGCACCTCGTGACCGGACCCCAGCTCCAGGGGCTCACGCCCGAGCAGCTCGTGGAGACCGCGGAGAAGGCCACCGTGCTCGCCCGCCTGTCTCCCACCCAGAAGGAGCAGGTCATCCAGGCCCTGCAGAGCAAGGGGCATGTCGTCGGGTTCATGGGAGACGGCATCAACGACGCCCCCGCTCTCAAGAAAGCGGACGTCGGGATTTCCGTGGACACCGCCGTGGACGTGGCCAAGGAAGCGGCCGACATCGTGCTTCTGGAAAAGAGCCTCCTCGTGCTGGACGACGGCATCATCGAGGGACGCAAGGTCTTCGGAAACATCCTCAAGTACATCCGCATGGGGGCAAGCTCCAATTTCGGCAACATGTTCAGCGTCGTGGGCGGCAGCTTCTTCCTGCCCTTCCTCCCCATGCTCCCCATCCAGGTCCTCACGAACAACATGCTCTACGACGTGTCCCAGATCGGGATTCCGTCGGACCGGGTGGACCCGGAGTTCACCACGGTGCCGAGGAAATGGAACATCGGCAACATCAGGCGGTTCATGTACTTCATCGGGCCAATGAGCTCCATCTTCGACTACGCGACGTTTTTCCTGATGCTGTACTTCTTCGGGTGCATCAGTTTCACTTCCCCCTCGGCCAGCCCGGAGATGAAGAAGTACTACGAAGCCCTCTTCCATACGGGCTGGTTCGTGGAATCCATTCTCACGCAGACCCTCATCGTGCACGTCATCCGGACCAGGAAGATCCCCTTCATCCAGAGCCGCGCAAGCCCCATCATGCTTTTCTTTACGCTGCTGGTCATGGCCATCGGCGCCGTGCTCCCCTACTCCCCGATCGCCGGGTTCCTGGGCTTCGTGCCGCTGCCGGCAATCTACTGGGCGTGGATTGCCGGGTTCCTTGTGCTCTATTGTATGCTCACTCACACGGTAAAAAACTGGTTCTTCAAAAAATTCGGAGTCGACTGAAATGTCGCAAGGAGCGACCGCATGAAAAGCCTGCTCGATGCGCTCCAGGAAGGGCGGCTCATAGAGCTTCCCGAGATCGACAAGGGAAAAATCCTGAATCTCCTCGCGACCCTGATCGAGGCCATTCCGGACTTCCGCGGCGGCTTCGATTTTGCGGGCGCCGTCGCCACCCGGGAGACCGCCGCCAACACCGGCATCAGCCTCGGATGGGCGTGCCCCCACGGCAGGGTGTCCGGGGAAGGAGAGCTGTTCTGCGCCATCGGCTGGAGCCCCACGGGCATCGATTACGGAGCTCCTGACGGCAAGCCCGTGCACATCGTGGTCATGCATTACATTCCGGACTCCCAGAAGAACGTGTACCTCAGGGAGATTTCGGGCCTGGCAAAGGCGATCAAGAACAACCCTGCCCTCGGCGAGCTGTCCAGCCTGAAGGACCTCAGCGAAGCGAGGCACCGCCTCATCGATCTCCTGACCGCCGCCGTCGACAGCGCCTTGCCGGACGTGAAGGCGCGCATGATCCAGCTTGAGGCGAAACAGGCCGTCTCCGCCCTCTCCGAGACGCTGCCCGCCGACGTCCTGTCAGCCCTGAGCCTCATCCCGCTCTCCGTGGTCATCGTCCCCGGTTCCCACCCCCTCATCCTTGCGCAGGACAAGTCGCTGATCGCGCAGATGGAAGCCGGGCCGGAGGTGGCGGCACAGCTTGGCGCCCGCGTGCCCTTCGATCACCTCGGGTACCGGATCTTCACCCGGTCGGTGTCCTCGTTTCAGCCCGACAGGCTCCTGTACGACTGCATCGCTGTCAAGCTGACGGGTCCGGCGAAAAAGCCGGCGTGAGGCTGCACGATACCTACCAGCGCCTGGTGGAGAGGGTGTTCTTCCGCGGGCGCCGCACCCGCCTCAGCGAAGCAGTGTCTTTCATCGCGGCAAATCTCTTCCTGTTCGTGGTGGTGTTCTACATCCTCCTCAACACCTTCGTGTACGACTGGACGGGAAGCCTTTACGTTCACGGTTTTCACCTGAATACGGTTCTGGACAACCTGATCCCGTTCGTCCCGGAATGGGCGATCTTCTACCTGTATCTCTTCTACCCGCTTTCCGCGCTCACCATGGCATGGTTCGCGTTTGTCGACTACAGGAGAGGCTACGCCCTTGCTTTCTCCCTGATCCTCATCAATCTCGTCGCGGATTTCGTCTACCTTGTATTTCCGGTGACAACCGATATCTACCGGCAGGCCCTGCTGTCGCACCCCCTGGCGGGAAACGCCTTTGCCAGCGCAATGTACGCGCAGTATGGCGAGGACCCGTCCTTCAACTGCTTCCCCAGCCTTCATGCGGCGGTGGCCACGATCAGCTTCTACGCATGGCATCGGTACGCGCGGCTTCTGCACAGCCGGATCGCGCGCGCAATCGCGATCGGGAGGGATGCTGGTCGTGGGCATCGGGGTCGTGCTTTCCACCTTGTTCGTCAAACAACACTACATCGCCGATGAGATCGCGGGCATCCTCCTTGCCCTTGCAATCGGGCGTTGGATGTTCGACGCCTTCTGGGGCGCCAAAATAACAGGAAGTTAGCCTCGAAAAACCCTTTGTTTATGGAACCTTAATGACACGTTAATGGCTCTGTAACCAGCCGGGGGTTATGTTCGATGCATGGCACACGCAGCGACAATCCAAACGGCACATAAAGCATCGAAGGGGGACGAGAACCTCCTCGCCCTGTACCTCAAGGAGATCAACAAAGTCCGTCTCCTCACGCGGTCGGAAGAGCAGTCCCTTGCCCGCGAAGCGGCAAAGGGCAGCGAGATCGCCAAGGAGAAGCTGGTACGGGCGAACCTGCGGTTCGTGGTGAACATCGCCAAGAAGTACCAGAGGCGCGGTCTCCCTCTGGAGGACCTCATCAGCGAGGGCAACATCGGCCTCCTGCGCGCCATCGACCGCTTCGACGTGGAAAAGGGCTACCACTTCATTTCTTACGCGGTGTGGTGGATCAGGCAGTCAATCCTGAACGCGATCAACGAAAAGGCGCGGACCATCCGGCTGCCGGTCAACAGGGCAATGGAGCTCACCCAGATGGAGAACGCTCTCGAGCTGGGATCCACCCCGCCGCGGCGGATGTCCCGGCTCCTCGCCGTGGCCCGCGAGCCCATCTCACTTGACGCGCCGGTCGGTCCCGCCGGCGATGCCTCCCCGTTCGGCGACACGGTGGAAGACACGACTAATCTCTCCCAGGATGACCGGGTGATAGCCCAGGCCCTGCGCGATGACATCCAGGCGGTGCTCGGCACGCTGGCGCGCAAGGAAGCGGAAATCATCGCGGCCCGTTTCGGGCTCAATGGAGGCAGGGCCCTTTCCCTGCGCGAGCTGGGGGTGCGCTACCGGCTCACCAAGGAGAGGATCCGGCAGATCGAGAAGAAGGCGCTGCGCCAGCTTCAGGGGCAGGCTCCCCGGCGGATCCTGCGCGCGTACATGTAGGCCGCGCTCTTGTTCCCTGAAACGCGGCTAGCGGTACGTATTCCGCAGGTGCCGGACGGAGAGTCCCTGACGGAACCTCTCCGCGGTCACCTTCTGCCGCGGAATGAAGAGCACGGTGCGCGGCGTGCCGGGGATGAGAGTCATGCAGTTGTCGGAGAATTCTCCGGCAATCCCCCTCGCGTCCAGCGCCGTGTGGAACGCCGGTGCATCCGTGGTGAGGCGGACGGAAAACCCGGCCTCCGTCCGCTCCACTTCCGTGGTGACCTTCGCCGGTTCGAGCGGCGTGCGCTTCGGCTCCGTGAGAAACAGCTCGTTGTACGAGGTTTCCCCGTCCCGATCCAGGGCCAGGTGAAGGAATGCTTTTTCCGGTGACGGTGCGAGATCCGAGAGAGCCCACGACTTCACCCCCCGCGCACTGCCCGCCGGCGCCCGCACATTGTGTGACTCCTTCGACAGTATCTTGCCGGAGAAGGCGACCACCGAGATCGTCGCGCGGCACCGCGCCTCGGCAGGGAGGTCGTTCACCAGGCTCACCTCGACCATCCCTTGCTTGAGCCAGGCGCAGAGCAGGACCGGCGCAAAGAAACGGCGCGCCGCGTAATGCAGGAGCTTCCAGGTCCCGTCGTACTCCACCGATGACCACGAGCAGACGGGCCAGTTGTCGTTCAGCTGCCAGTACAGCGTGCCCATGCACACCGGCCTCAGGGTGCGCCAGTACTCCACCGCCGTCTTGATGGCCAGCGCCTGCTGGACCTGGCTGAGGTACACGAAGTTCTCGAATCCCTCCGGCACCCGGAAGCAGCGGGTAAACATCTCCGTGATCGCCGAATTGCCCCGGGGGCTCCTCTGGTGGTGCTCCATCACGGGGGAGGTGACGTTGAAATCCTCCTCCTTCGCATATGTGCGGACGGTGCGCACCGATGGGAAGGACTGGTAGCCGAACTCGGAACAGAACCGGGGAGTCACGTCATGGTAGGCGCTGAACGCCTTGCTTTCGTGCCACACGCTCCAGTAGTGCATGTCGCCCCTGCGGTCATCGTGCCAGTTGTCGGAGTAGTCTCCGCGGCCGGCCGAAGGAGAGCTGGGCCAGAAGGTCCGGGTCGGGTCGCACTCGTCAACCACCCTGCCGATCACCCCCTCGTTCAGCCTGTCGTAGTCCACGATGTAGCGATCACGGTTCTTCTTCGACTCCGGAAACCAGGTGAGCGCGCCCACGTCCTCGTTGTTGCCGCACCACAGCGCGATGGAGGGATGGTCGCGAAGCCGTTTCACCTGGTGGCGTATTTCACGCTCCACGTTGGAGAGGAACCCGGGCGTGCTGGGGTACAGCGCGCAGGAGAACATCATGTCGTGCCAGATCATTATGCCCTTCTCATCGCACAGTGAGTAGAAACCGTCGGTCTCGTAGCGTCCCCCGCCCCAGATACGGAGCATATTCATGTGGACGCCGCGCGCGCTTTCCAGAAGGTGCTCGAGCCCCGCGCGCGTTTCCCTTTGAGGCAGCGCATCCGGCGGAATCCAGTTGGCGCCCTTGCAGAAGATATCCACCCCGTTCACACGGAAAATCATTGAGAGACCCGACTTGTCCTCCTTGTTCACGAGCTTCAGAGTGCGCAAGCCGATTTTCTTTGAGACTGCGTGCTCTCCCACGCGCACGTTCAGATCGTACAGATTCGCCTTCCCGTACCCATTGGGCCACCAGAGCTTCGGCGCGGAGACCGTGACTTCAACCGAGGGCCTGTTCTGTCCCGCGGCGAGGCGCACTTTTTTTGCGATGGACGCTTCGCCAATGCGTACGTCCAGCTCGTATTCCCCGGCACGTGCCGCCTCGCACTCGGCATAGACCCGGACGACGCACTTCCCCTTGGAATGTCTTTGTTCAGTGTAGACGTAATCGATGCGGACATCGGACCAGGCATCCAGGGAGGCTCTGCCCGGTATTCCCGCCACCATGAGGCAGGGGCCCCAGTCCCAGCCGCCGTGACATTGGACCTTGCGGATCAGGTTGCGGTGAGGGGATTGGACCGGATTCATGGTGTGGGGAACCGGGTATCTCAGCTTCTTCGCCGCCGCGATGGCCGCATTCTCCGCGGAGCTGAAAACGACCCTCAGCGTGTTCTTCCCCGGCTTCAGGTGTCGTTTCGCATCGAACCTCCAGCGCACGAACATGTTGTCCGCGCTCCCCACGCTCTTTCCATTGAGGAACACTTCGGCGATCGTATCCAGGCTTTCGAAGGTGAGGTGGACCCTGTCCTCCTCCAGCATCGCCGCCTCAACGTTGAAGCTCCGCTCGTATGCCCAGTCTTCCCGGCCCACCCACTGCACCTCCAGCTCGTTGGTGCCCCAGTAGGGATCGGGGATCTTCCCCGCGGAAAGCAATGCGGAGTGAGTGTCACCAGGGACGGTGGCAGGGAAGGATTCCCTGGTGGAAATGCGATGCAGGCGCCAGGCGCCCGCGAGATCGATCGATTTCATGTGAGCCCTCCGGACCCGGTATTTGTACCGGATCCGCGGGGCCCTGTCTGCCCTGTGCGCTGCACCGACACCACCTTGGAATGGATTCGCGCTGGGCGTATCTTTCTGACATGCAGCAAAAATCGATTCTTGATTTTTCGATGAAAGATGTGACCGGCTCCGAGATCCCCCTGCGAAAGTTCGAGGGCCGGGTACTGCTGGTGGTCAACGTTGCAAGCAGGTGCGGGCTCACGCCCCAATACAAGGGCCTCCAGGCGCTCTATGACCGGTTCAAGGACAAGGGGTTCGAAATCCTCGGGTTCCCCGCGAATGATTTCCTGTGGCAGGAGCCCGGTTCGGATTCGGAAATCAAGCAGTTCTGCACGGAGAATTATGGAGTCAGCTTCCCGCTGTTCTCCAAGATCTCGGTGAAGGGCAAGGGCATTCATCCCCTGTATGAGTTTCTCACCCGTCCCGAGACCAACCCGAAATTCCACGGCAAGATCGGGTGGAATTTCGCCAAGTTCCTCGCTGACAGGAAAGGGAACGTCATAGCGCGGTTCGAGCCGAAGACGGATCCGCTGGCCCCCGAAGTAGTCAAGGCCGTGGAAAGCGCGCTGGCGACCTGAGTGGAGAGGGCCTCTACTTGTCCTTGTACTCTATGTAGGCGGCCCCGACATCGAGCTGGGCGGACCAGCGGCTCACGAAATAGTGCAGGTACCAGTAGTGCAGCGCGTCCTCGTGGAGGACGATGGTCTTGTCCTGGCTGTCCTCGCTGGATTCCCTGCCGGTCAGGATGAGCTGATCGGCGCTGATGGTCTCCCCGTTCAGTACCACCTTCCATGCGCACGTGAAGCTCATCAGGTCCCGGTTTGAACGGTCCTTCGTGCCCTTGATGGTAATGTTGATGACGGCCTTGTTGTCCAGGCGGCGGTTGTCCTTGTCATAGAGCATGTAGGAGAACTCTTCCTGCCCTTCAACGCTCTCCTGCCCGGGCTCGTAGTCCAGGCGACGCTCGAGAGAAGGCAGGAAATTCGCTGTAAATCCCGGCCGAAAGGTGTTTTTTCCGCGCTTGACGTCGATCTCCATGTAGTTCTTGACCTGCCAGTGGATATTCTGATGCAGCACGTGCCTTCCCATGGAGAACCGGGTGAGCGACTTTCGCGCCTCCTGGGAGGGCTCGCCGCCCAGCACGAGATCGGTCTTCTGATCGACGATCGTCGGCTCCGAGGGCCAGTTCACGAACCAGACCTCGGTGCGCTGGATCTGCATGACCGCGAAAGCAAGGGCGGCCCCGGCAATGAGGATCGCAATGCCCAGCCACAGGGGAAGCAGGGAGGATTTCCGGCGGCCCGTCCGCGGCGCGGCGGGCGCGCGCTGGCGTGCGTCCACGACTTCGTAGATTGCCACGGGCTCCGGAATTCCTTTGAGGATATAGCTGCCGTGGAGCTTCCAGGCCAGTCGGGAGGCGCCTTCGGACTGAAGCCAGCCCCGCGCACTGTCGAACACGGGGTAGGTGAGGAAGATCTGTCCCTCGTCGGCCAATCCCTCCACGCGGGAGGCCCGGTTGACGTGACGGCCGAACAGGTCGAGCTGGGTCTGGTTTTCAACGGCCACCTGGCCCATGTGCAGGCCGATGCGGACCCTGATGTCTTCCAGCTCGGGGTGCGCGCCGTTGAATGCGGCGATCTTCTCCTGGATGCTCAGGGCACGCTCCACCGCGGTGGAGGGCTCGGAGAAGACGGCCATGACGGAGTCCCCAATGTGCTTGATGACAAGCCCGGCGCCCCCTTCCTCGATCGTGCCCACCAGGATCTCATCGTGGTGTTTGAGCAGGTCCAGGGCGTATCGCTCGCCCCGGCGCTCGGTGAGCTCGGTAAAGCCCTTGATGTCCGTAAAGAGGATCACCAGGACGGACGTCTGCCGCCGGAGGCGGTATTGTTCGATGCTCGACAAGTCCTGGCTGGTGAACTCGAGCGGCCGTGGAGCGTCCATGTAAACTATTATAGTGGAGGACTTCGTGCCTGCCAGTGGTTTTTGGATGAGCGTGCCAATATATTAATTATCTCCACTATTGACATCAAGCCATTCCTGTGATAGAAACTGACGTCATTAAGTAGTCCCTCCGAGGGCAATTAAAATCGTGGTGTGCAAATGAGTCAGTATCATCAGTTCGTTCTTTTTTTGCTTTTTGCATTCCCAATCACGGTCATCGACATGAGAGAGTGCCGTATCCCGGACTTCCTGAGTCTGGGGGGGGTTGCAGTTTTCGCCGCGCTCAAGCTCCTTACGGGAGAACAATCACCCGTGCAGGTGCTGGCCGAATGCCTGGTCGGTTTCGGAGTCTTCTGGCTCATCTGGCGATTCACGGGAGGACAACTCGGCCTGGGCGATGCGAAGTATTCAATGCTCATCGCCGTGGCGGCGGGCTTCTCCGCGTGGTTCGCCGCGCTCCTGTTCGCCTCCCTGGCCGGACTGGTCGTTGCCGGCATCATGATCAGGGGACTCAAGCTCGACCGAAGGACGAGAATCCCGTTTGCTCCTTTTCTCACCATGGGGACTGTGCTGGCCATCCATTGCGGGGATGTGCTGGGCGTGAGGATCTTCATATGAAGT
>PMZS01000118.1 GCA_003170115.1 Spirochaetaceae bacterium | reverse complement strand
CGCCTCGCCTGCAGGGACGCCGTGGCCTGGAACACGGGAGCGGGAAGCAGGTGCACCTCGTCGTACACGATCAGGCCCCAGTCCCGTTCGTTGAACAGTGCAAGGTGCGGAAAGCGTTCCGCGTCGCGCTCCCCCCGCTTCCCCCGGTGCGTGAGCATCTGGTAGGTGGCCACCGTGACCGGGCGCACTTCCTTCCTGTGGCCCGTGTACTCCCCGATCATTGCCGGATCGATCTCGGTCTTGTCGATGAGCTCCGCGATCCATTGCCTCACCGCGGTGACGCAGGTGGTGAGCACGAGCGTGGAAGTCTGCAGGAGGTCCATGCACAGCATTCCCACGATCGTTTTGCCTGCTCCGCACGGCAGGACGATCACCCCCGAGCCCCCGCGCTCCGAGCCGCCGGCATGAAAGGCCCGGGCTGCCTCGCGCTGGTAGGGACGGATGGAGAAGACCTTGCGCTGCGAAAGGGTTACGGCGCGCAACGCAAAAGGAAAACGTTCTCCGGCCGCGTAGCCGGCCCTGTCATCGACAGGGTACCCGATTCGGATCAGGGCGAGCTTCAATTGTCCCCGTGCCGCCGGTGGAACTGAGAAGCTCGTATCCGTATGCCGCTCTCCCAGGAGGAGCGCGGCATGCGTGTCCGCGGACACGAGGTCAGCGAGGCCTTTGTCGCGGCATCCAAGGACCAGCCCGGAGGAACCGGCTCTTTCCAGCGTGAGACTGCCGAAACGGGCCGCGTACTCCTCGATCTCCGTCGCGATGTGCTCGGGGACGGGGTAGCGCGAGAGGGCGCGCAGCGACTCCACGATCTTTGCCGCCTCCTCGCCGGCCGCGCACGCGTTCCAGATGGAAAGCGGGGTGAGGCGGTAGGTGTGAACGTGTTCGGGTGATTTCACCAGTTCCGCGAACCGCGCAAGGGTGTCGCGCGCTTCCGCGTAGCGGGGGCTGGCGACTTCAGCCAGGACGGTACGGTCTCCCTGGACGATGAGGGGGCGTTCGTGTGTGGACTGTTCTTCCGTGTGTGTCGTCATGGCAAAAAGCGCAACTACGATAAAGAGGCGTGGACCGCGGGTCAAGCCACGCAGCCCCTCGCGTCACGCAGCCGCTTGAACGCCCGCGGTCGTTCTGATCCAATGCCGGCATGCCGCAACCGGTCCGTCTGCCGCGTATCGCGCTCATCCTCGACATGGACGGCGTTCTCGCCGACACGGAACCCCTGCACGTGCGTGCATGGGACATCGCCCTGGCGGGGATCGACAGCCGGACCGTCGCGCACGAGCGCGGGCACCTGGCCGGCATGTCCAGCGCCGACATCGCGCGGGAGCTCCTGCGGATATTCCGCCTGCCCCTGAGCGTTGAGGAGCTCGTCGAAAAGAAGCGCGGAATCTTCCGCAATCTCATCGAGTCCGGCCTCACACCCTTTGCCGGCCTGCACGACGAGCTGTCGCTCTGGCGGCAGGGAGCCCTTGCCCTCGCGACTTCGAGCGGGCGCAGCGAGACGTCGCTCATGCTCTCCGGCCTGGGTTTCGAGGGCTGGTTCGACCCGGTGATCACCAGCGATGACGTGAGCCGGGCAAAACCCGCGCCTGACTGCTACTCACTGGCAATCCAGCGGCTGGGACGCCGTGCTGAAGACTGCGTGGTCATCGAGGACACTGTCCACGGCATCACCGCGGCCCGAAGCGCGGGAGCCGGCGTGGCGGCGGTGGCCACCTCGGGAGTGCCAAAAGACATCGACGGAGTGCTCGGTGTGTTCGATTCCACCGTGGATGCTCTCCGATGGCTGCGCCGCTGACGCGGGTTCGGGCCGCCGGGCCGGACCCTGGACGTGTGCATCATGGAGCGGCTGGTCTGACCCCACCAGCTCATTTCAAGGCTGCGGCAAAGGCGTCGAACTCGTATTCGTTTTGCAGTCGCGTGTCAGGTTTTCTTCCCGTCGCTCGAATATCCATGCCGAATGTGCGGCAGACCGCGTCATGTGTGAGCTCATGGATCCGGGCGGCTGTCAGTCCCCGCCTGGACAGCAGGCTCACGAACCGCGGGTAGAATCCGAACCCGGGGAACCCTGAAGCAAATCCTTCCATCTTGTCGCGGCGGGTATGCGGGGCGTGATCCGTCTCAATCCAGTCGATGTCGCCATCCAGAAGCCTCTGCAGCATGAGTGCCGGCAGGGGCAGCGGGCGCAGCGGTGGATTCACCTTCAACAATATCCCCTCGCCTTTCTCCATCATGTTCGCATCCAGCATGGCGTGATGCGGAGTAAGCCCGCAGGTGACCCGATATTCCGGCGGCTCCTCCTGCCCCTTTTCTTCGTGTTTTCCGTGAAGGAGGTCGAGCGCCCATGGAGTGGAAATGTGACAGACATGGAGCGTGCCGCTGAAAGTGCGCCGTGCGCGCGAGCTTCTTCTGGTCGTCCACGGAGGCGACCTCTGCCGCGGGGGGCCTTGCTCGCGCGTGGCTCACCGGCCGGGCAGGGTCCCATTCCGTCGGGCGCAGCAGGCTTTCCTTTTCGCAGTGCACGGCGAGCACCCCCGTGAATCCCAGTGCCGCGAGGGTCCGGTAGACGAGGGCCTGCTCTCCCGTGTCGACGATGCCCATCTGCCCCGTGGAATGACCCGCGTACATTTTCAGCCCCACCACCCGGGGGAACAACTCCTTCCAGGCCCGCACCGCCTCCTCGATCTGCCGAGGCACCGCGGTGAGGCCCGCATACAGCCCGTGGAAGATCTGGATCCCCAGGCCGCGGCGCGCCGTGTCCGCATCGTCGATCCTCCGCAGGATCGCGTCACGCGTGACCAGAGGAGGGTCGGTGTTCGGCATCTCGAACACGGCATCGAGCCCGGCCCTGTAGGCCACCGAGAAGCCGTGACGGAGGGTCTCCTTGCCCGCCTGGCCCCAGTCACGGAGATGAACGTGCGGGTCGATCATCTCTCACTCCGGATAGCCAACCGGCTCGATGACCGCGGGAAGCGAGTCGACGTACGCCTTCCGTTCCACCGCGGTCACCTTCCGATGCGAGACGAGGTATGGCCTGCGGCAGTAGCGGCAGCGGATCGCTCCGCCGTCCCTGAAGAACCTCGGCGGGACGTCCTCGTTGATCGTCCGTGTGATGCAGTTCGTGTTGGCGCAGAGCAGGTAGACGAACTTCTCCGCGATGCGGCCGTCCTTCACGGAGTCGATCGTCGGCTCGGG
>PMZS01000041.1 GCA_003170115.1 Spirochaetaceae bacterium | reverse complement strand
AACACCTGCCCGGTGGGGGTGGCCACGCAGGACCCCCGGCTGCGGGCGCGGTTCACCGGCACGCCCGAACACGTGGTGAACTTCATGAGGTTCGTCGCGCAGGACGCACGGGAAATCATGGCGTCCCTGGGGTTCCGCACCGTGGACGAGATGGTCGGCCACGTGGAGGCGCTGGAGACACGCACCGCCCTGGACCACTGGAAATCGCGCGGATTGGATTTTTCCCGCGTGCTCGCCCGGCCCGAGGTTCATCCCGGCACCTCGCTGCGGTGCACGACGAAGCAGCACCACGACATGAGCCTTTCCCTGGACAAGGAGCTGATTCTCAAGTCGCGCCCCGCCCTCGAAGCGGGGGAGAAGGTGCGCCTGTTCATGACCATCCGGAACTGCAACCGGACGGTCGGGGCCACTCTCTCCTCGGAGGTCTCCAGGCGTCATGGAGCGCAGGGGCTGCCGTCGGATACGATCAACGTCTCCTTCACCGGTTCCGCGGGCCAGAGCTTCGGCGGCTTCCTCGCCCACGGGATCACCTTCGAGCTGGAGGGCGATGCGAACGACTACTTCGCCAAGGGGCTCTCCGGTGGAAAGATCATCGTCTACCCGCCCCGCGCCTCCACTTTCCGGGCGCGGGACAACATCATCACGGGGAATGTGAATCTCTTCGGCGCCACCGGCGGCGAGGTGTACATCAACGGCATGGCCGGNNGGCTGCGAGTACATGACCGGCGGACTCGTGGTGGTGCTGGGCAGGACGGGGGTGAACTTCGCGGCCGGCATGAGCGGCGGAATTGTCTACGTACTGGACGAGGACCAGCTTTTCGACACCATGTGCAACCTGGAGATGGTGGACATCGAGCCTGTCACCGCGGCCCGTGACCGCACGACGCTGAAGGAGCTGGTGGAGCGGCACGTGATGTACACGCGCAGCGAGCACGCCACGCGCATCCTCCGGGACTGGGATGAGATGCTTCCGAGGTTCGTGAAGGTGATGCCCATCGACTACCGCAAGGCCCTTGAGCGCATCGCCAAGGACCAGGCCCGGGAGACCGAGGTGGTCGGTCTCACCGAAGAGGTGTACCGCTGATGGGCCACCCTTCCGGTTTCATCGATTACCCCCGTGTCTCCTACTCGAATCTCCCCGTGGATGAACGAGTCAAGACGTGGCAGGAGTTCAACATCCCCGTTTCAGGCGCGGAGCTCGCGCGGCAGGGCTCGCGCTGCATGGACTGCGGCATTCCCTTCTGCCATTCGATGGGGTGCCCGGTCTATAACCTGATCCCCGAATGGAACGACCTGGTGTACAGGGGCGACTGGAGGGAAGCCCTCACGCGCCTGGAGATGACGAATAACCTTCCCGAAGTCACCGGCAGGATCTGCCCGGCTCCCTGCGAGACGTCCTGCGTGCTCTCCATCAACTCGAGCCCCGTTACCATCAAGCAGATCGAGCTCACGATCGCGGAGCGGGGCTTCTCCGAGGGATGGATCGTGCCGCACCCGCCGACCCGGCTCACCGGGCGGCGTGTCGCAGTGATCGGGAGCGGGCCCGCGGGCCTGGCCGCGGCGCAGCAGCTCCGCCGAGCCGGCCACGAGGTGACGGTGTTCGAGCGTTCCCACAAGGTCGGAGGTCTCCTGCGCTACGGCATTCCCGACTTCAAGCTGGAGAAGCACGTGCTCGACCGCCGTGTGCAGCAGATGGAGGCCGAGGGTGTGCGCTTCGAGACCGGCGTGGTGATAGGGGATGACATCTCGGCGCGCTACCTTCGGGGGAGCTTCGACGTGATTCTCCTCACCATGGGCGCAGGGCACCCCCGGGACCTCCCGGTGCCTGGCCGTGAGCTTGCGGGCATCCACTATGCCATGGATTTCCTCACGCGCTCCAACCAGCTTCAGGCCGGAGAGATCAGCCCCGGGGAGATCATCTCCGCCAAGGACAGGATCGTGCTGGTGATCGGCGGCGGTGACACGGGGTCCGACTGCGTGGGGACCGCAAACCGGATGGGCGCACGTGAAGTCCACCAGTTCGAGATCATGCCGAAGCCCCCCGAATGGAAAGAGTCGTGGAACCCGAGCTGGCCCGCGTGGCCGAACATCCTGCGCACCTCCAGCTCGCAGGAGGAGGGCTGCGCGCGCGACTGGTCGATCACGACCCGCAGCTTTGCGGGTGAGGACGGCCGCGTGACGAAGGGCAACTTCGCGCGCGTGGAGTGGAAGAAGGAAAACGGCGGGCCAATCAAGATGCAGGAGATCGCCGGCTCGGAGTTCTGCCGCAAGGTCGACCTCGTTCTCCTCGCGATGGGATTCGTGCACGTGACGCACGGCAAGATCATCGAGGAGCTGGGCGTGGAATACGATCCGCGCGGGAACATCCGGTGCAATCCCGACTATTCCACCTCGGCGAAGGGAGTCTTCTCCGCGGGGGATGCGAACACGGGAGCATCCCTGGTGGTGCGGGCGATATTCCACGGCCGCGAGGCCGCCCGCAACATCGACAACTACCTCAAGGGCTGAGTGATAAGCGTATTTATAGCCTTTCCCTGCAACAGCGGATGGGTGAGCATAGTCGTGCCATACGGAGCAGGGAGTCCTGACTCCGTCGTCCGGTAGGGGAGCGGATCCTACTGCCCGATCATCCCTGTGTTGGCGGTCCCCGGCCGTGCCTGGTCAGGCAGTTGATGATCTTGCGGATCTCGGCTGGATCGAGAATGACCGCGATCACCGACATCCTGCATCCGCAGTTGGACGGGCCATGACGTCGAGTTCGTACA
>PMZS01000123.1 GCA_003170115.1 Spirochaetaceae bacterium | reverse complement strand
GCGGGGCGGCGCCGGGCTCATCGTGACGGGGAACTACTTCGTTCACCACCTGGGCATCGTGCAGGGGAACAACCTCGTCGTGGACTCCGACGCCGTCATCCCCGAGCTTTCGAAGGTCACGGCCGCGGTGAAGCGCCACGGCGTGCCGATATTCGCCCAGGTCAACCACGGGGGGCGATACGCCCGACCCCCGCTCACGGGTGCCGCGCCCCTTGCTCCCTCGCCGGTGAAGGACACGATCAACCACGTGGTGCCACGGGAAATGACGGAAGAGGAGATCGAGACCGCGATCGAGTCTTTCGTTTCCGCCGCACGGCGCCTCCAGAAGGCCGGGTTCGACGGGGTGGAGATCAACGGATCCCACGGGTACCTGGTCAACCAGTTCCTCTCGGGGTTCACCAACCGGCGCCGCGACCGCTGGGGCGGCTCGGTGGAAAATCGCTTTCACTTCCTGGCCGAGATTGTGCGGCTGATGCGTGCCGCGGTGGGTCCCGATTTCCCGGTGACGGTGAAGCTGAACGGGAGCGACTTCATGCCCCGCGGGATCACGGTGGAAGAANNGAGCTGGAGTCCCTCGGCGTGAACGGGCTGACCATCAGCGGGGGCTTCAAGGAAAAGGCGTTCCGCACGATGAGCAAGGGCGACATTCCCCGCCAGCACGTTCTTTCCAACCGCAAGGGCTTCGAGCGGATCCTCGGGATGATGCTCCTGACCGCGATGCAGCGCTCGGCGCGGTTCAGCGAGGGGTACTTCCTGCCGCATGCCGCGGCGGTCAAGCGGCAGGTGTCCATCCCCGTGACTTCTGTCGGCGGCTACCGGACTCTCGCCGTGATGGAGCAGGCCCTGGTGAATGGCGATGTGGATCTCATCGGCCTGTCCCGGCCCCTCGTGCGGGAGCCAAACCTGCCGCAGCGCCTGCGGGATGGCCGCTCCACCGCGACCACGTGCGTGAACTGCAACCGGTGCACCGTGATGACGGCACTGCTCTCCGAGCCGCTGCGCTGCCACTGGAAGAAGGAGGCTGAATCGGATGGAGAGGGGGACGCGAAAGCGTCACCGGGGGACCGGCTGGAAACCTCCGACGGATTCTCCCTGTTTTATCGGGCGGCATTCTCCGCCCGGCCCCGGGGTGCCGTCCTTTTCCTCCACGGAATGAGCGAGCACTCCGGGATGTACCTCCATGTCATGCGCGCCTTCACGGAGGCTGGATTTTCCGTGATCGCTCCCGACCAGCGCGGGCGGGGCCGGTCGGTGGATGAGCGCTGGCGCCGGGGAGACCTGCACTCTGTGGAGCGCGTCCTGGAGGACCTCGACGAGCTGAGGGCTCGTCACCAGGCGGAGCTTGACGGACTTCCCCTTTTCATCGTCGGTGTGAGCATGGGATCCATCATTGCGCAGATGTATGCGCTGCGGCGGCAGGACTCGCTCTCCGGCATGCTCCTGGTGGGGCCTCCATTCGGCGTCCCGACGGGGATCTCGCAGCCGCTCCTGGCGGTCTCCTCGCTCCTGGCAGCAGCCGCTCCCCGGCTTGCGGTGCGGCCCGCTCCGCCGATCCCCTACATCAGCCGCGTCCGCGCCTTTCAGCACGAGCTGGACTGGGACCCCTGGTGCTACCATGGTCCGCTTCGGGCTCGTGCCGGCCTGGAGCTGGTCAGCGCCCTCGTCGAGCTGGGGAAGCGCATGGGCGAGCTCACCCTTCCCCTCCAGATCCTGTACGGAACCGAGGACAGGATCGTGTCCCCGCGGGAGGTGCAGGAGATCTACCGGCGATGGGGCGGACAAGACCGCAGCCTGACGACGCTGAAAGGGCTGTACCACGATGTGCTGAACGAGCCCGAGCGACAGGAAGCGATCGACACTATCCTCTCCTGGCTCGCGGCGCGCGCGCAGGTCGTGCGGGCGGGATGAACGCGACCCTGCACGAGCGTCTCATTGAGGCATTCCCCTTCTTCTCCACGCTCCCGCCCCGGTCGAGAGACACGATCCTCTCCAACGCCATCGGTAAGAAGCTCGCCCACAAGCAGGTCCTTGCCAGCGGCGGCGCCGAATGCGCCTATCTCCCCTTCGTGCTTCAAGGGACGTTGCGCATCTACAAGGCGAGCGAATCCGGCAGGGAGATCACCCTGTACCGCATCGAGCGGGGGGAGAGCTGCGTCCTCTCGGCGACCTGCATCCTCAACGGCGGCGGCTTCCCCGCGATCGCGGAAGCCGAGGGCGACACGGAAGTTGCCCTCCTCCCGGCAAGGCTCTTCACCCGCCTGGTGGAGGACAACGCGCCGTGGAGGCGGTTCATGTTCGACCTGTACGCGAAACGCCTCGAGAACGTGCTCACCCTCGTCGACGAGGTGGCGTTTCATCACATGGATTCGCGCCTGGCCGCGCACCTTGTCCGGCAGGCCGGCACACGGCAGAAGGTTGTGACAATGACTCACGGAGAAATCGCCGCGGAGCTGGGCACTTCGCGCGAGGTCGTCACGCGCATCCTTTCCGATTTCGAGGCCGACGGGCTCATCGCCACTTCCAGGGGCAGGATTCGCATCCACAAACCCGACGTTCTTCGCGAAAGGGGCGGCCCGTATTCCGTTGTGTGACAAAAGTCACTGAGGTATCTTCCCGCCTGCCCTATCTTCTGGAGCATGAAAGCAAACATGGCAATCCTGGACCGCATCGTTCGGGCAGTGCTCGTGGCACTGGTCGCGGTGCTCTACTTCACACACCAGCTCTCGCCGGTGGCAGCCATCATCCTGGGCGTTCTCGCGGTGGTATTCCTGCTTACCGCGATCGTCGGCACGTGCCCCCTTTACATGCTGCTCGGGATCTCGACGAAGAAGAAGGCCGCGCAGTAGACTCTCCGCGAGAGCCTTATGAAACTACTCATCATTGGCGGCGTGGCCGGCGGTGCGACAGCCGCCGCCCGCGCTCGCAGGGTCAGTGAGTCCGCTGAAATCACCCTCGTCGAGCGCGGCCCGTTCGTGTCATACGCGAACTGCGGGCTGCCCTATTTCATCTCGCGGGACATCACGAAGCGTTCGAAGCTCCTGCTGCAGTCTCCGGAGGGCTTCGACAGCCGATACGGAGTGAAGGTCCTCGTGGAGACCGAGGCGCTGGAGATCGACCGGGCAGGGAAGCGTGTGCGCGTGAAGGGTCCGGAGGGTGAGACGTGGCTCGGCTACGATTCACTCATCCTGGCGCAGGGCGGAACGCCGGCAATGCCGCCGGTGCCCGGCATCGATTCCCCGAACGTGTTCCGTCTGTGGACCATACCCGACATGGACAGGATCATCGAGTTCATCGAGGTGAATACACCGGCCTCTGCCGTCATCGCCGGCGGAGGATTCATCGGCATGGAGATGGCGGAGGCGTTCGTCCAACGGGGCATCTCCACGACGGTCGTCGAGCTCCTTCCCCGGCTGATGTCGACCATGGACCCTGAGTTCGGAGGAATGATTGCCCGCCGCCTGGAGTCCCACGGCGTAAGCGTGCGCACGGGCGTCGGCATTGCGGAAATCGATCCCGGCTGCGCCGCCGTGAAGCTCAGCGACGGGAGCCGGGTGCCGGGAGCGATCGTCCTCGTGGCCGCTGGAGTAAAGGCCGAGCTCGCCCTGGCCCGGAATGCCGGACTTGCCCTGGGAAAAGCGGGCGGCCTGGTGGTGGATGAGTACCTGCGCACGTCCGACCCCGCCATCTGGGCGGCGGGAGACATGAACGAAGTCGTGCACAAGGTGTCGGGGCGGACAGCTCGCGTACCCATGGCAGGTCCTGCCAACCGACAGGGAAGGATTGCCGCCTCCAATGCGCTGGGCATGTCAATGAAATACTCGGGCGCCTTGGGATCCAGTGTCGTCAGGATTTTCGACGCCGTTGCCGCGAGCACGGGCCTCAACGAAACCGCTGCCCGTGCCGCGGGCTTCGACGCGGCGGCGGCCATCGTCGTGAAGGACCATCACGCCTCGTACTACCCCGGTGGCAAGGAGCTGGTGCTGAAGCTCGTCTATGAACGTTCGTCGGGCCGTCTTCTCGGCGGGCAGGTCTTCGGCGAGGAAGGGGTGGAGAAACGAATTGACGCGCTCGCCGTCGCCCTGCACGGGAAGATGACCCTGACCGACCTCGCCGAGATAGATTTCGCTTACTCTCCGCCCTTCTCGTCGGCAAACGATCCTCTGAACGTGGCCGCTTTTGCGGGACTGAACGACATCAGCGGCTACGCGCCGCTGGTCGGCGCGGAGGAGGCACGGAGGCTGCTCGCGGAACCCGCTGCTGGTCCAGGGGGGGCGCGGCCCGTGCTCCTTGACGTACGGAATCTCAACGAGTTCGAGACCTCCCACGTGCGGGGGGCGCTCCACATCCCTGTGGACGAGCTTCGATTCCGCCTGGACGAGGTACCCCGGGACGCACTTATCCTGACGCACTGTCGTTCGGGATTCCGCTCCCACCTTGCACTGCGGATCCTCAGGGAAAATGGCTGGAAGAATGTGCGCAACGTCACCGGCGGCTTCGTCGCAATGACGGCCCTGGGCGGATTCGAAATCATGGAATAACGGGCGGCACGCTGCCGCGGAAAGGAACGCCACATGCCGGGAAACAGCATCAAGGAGAAGATCGCGGCGGGCGCAAGGATCGTGGACGTGCGCACGCCTGCCGAGTTCAAGGACGGGGCCTACAGGGGCGCGATCAACATTCCCCTTCCCCTCCTTCCCCTGAGGATGAAAGAGCTGGAACCGAAGAGCACGCCCATTGTGCTGTACTGCGCCTCGGGCGCGCGCAGCGGGCAGGGCACGCGCTTTCTCAAGAACAACGGGTTCACCGACGTAATCAATGCCGGCGGCCTTGACGACATGCCCGAATGAGCAGGCGATGACCGCCGCACACGGGCGCGGACCGGGACATGAGCACGACCGCCGTTATGCCGCACCGGCCGAGAGGCTGCGCGCGCCCGCGCGGGTCGCTTTGCTGGAGGTTCCTCGAGTCGTGAGCCTCTGCCTCGAAGGCATCCCGGCAGCCCGAGTCCTGGACGTGGGCACGGGGACGGGGATTTTCGCGGAGGCATTCGCCGAACGCGGCCTGGAGGTGACGGGGATCGATCCCAATTCCGAGCTGCTGTCCCTGGCCCAGAGTCACGGGCAGAGCGCGCGGTTCATGGCGGGCGTCGCGGAAAAACTTCCATTCGAAGACGCTTCATTCGACCTGGTCTTCCTGGGGCACGTCCTGCATGAGACGGATGATCGCCACGCGGCGCTGTCGGAAGCGCGGAGGGTCGCGCGGTTGAGGGTCGCAATCCTCGAATGGCCCTACGCTGATGAAGAACAGGGTCCGCCGCTCGGCCACCGCCTGCGGCCGGCGGAGATCATTTCCCTCGCGCAGGGTTCGGGATTCACGGAGATCAAGCCTCTCATCCTCACCCATATGCATCTCTACCTGCTGACTCCGCGCGCGCCGGACGCCAATGAGCTACCTTGATCCGCCCGCCCGGATGCCCGTGCTGCTGAGAGTGTTTCTCTGGATGGTGGAGAGACGCATGGGCAAGTCACTTCTGGCGAATCGAATTCTCACCTGGTATCCGAAAGCCTTTCTCGGTTCAGGCATCATGGAGGGGCTCGTGGCCCACGATGAGCCCGAGGTGCCGCGACGCCTTCTGGGCCTTGTGAGAATCCACACTTCCTTCCTCGTTTCCTGCCCGTTCTGCATTGACCTGAACTCCAGGGAGTTCGAGCACAAGGGGATCACCGAGCAGGAGATTCGGGCGTTGCAGGGAAAGGTCCCGCTGGTTGATGTGCCCTCCTTGACCGACGGTGAGAGGGCCGCCCTTCGGTATGTCGAATGCATGTGCCGAACCCCGGTTGAGTTCACGACGGAAGCCGTGGCAAACGCAAAGAAGCACTTCTCTCCCCGGGGATTCGTGATCCTGACCAGCACGTGCGCCCAGGTGAATTTCTGGACCCGGCTCATACAGTCATTCGGCGTACCCCCCGCAGGGTTTTCCGCCGAGTGCCCCATTCTGGACCTCGAAGCCTACACGACGTTGAAGAAGAAACCGTAGCCCAGCCTGATCCAGTCCCTTCGGAGCAAGGTTTCCAAGCGACGATCCCAGGGGATCCTGGGCGCTTTTTCCTCCTTTTGGCTTCTGCGTTGGCTTCTGCGGAAGAGGGGTGTCAAACTGGTACTTCGGCTCCTTCTTCTGCCTGTGCCAGGTTTGCCGCATTTCCTTCCAGGCCGCTATCAACGAACGCGGCGCGGGCATGTCCGCGGCGATTGTGTCCGCGAGCCGGCGCAGGTTGTAACAGGGAACCGCGGCGTACATGTGGTGCTCGGTGTGCCAGCTCATGTGCCAGTAGATGAACCGTGAGAAGGGATCCAGGGTAATTGTGCGGCAGCACAGGCGGAAATCCGCCACGTTGTCCCGCAGGCCGTTGTGCATGGGAAGGCCGACGAAATAGGTCCACCAGTTGGCGAAGAACATGCCGAAAGTGACGAGCACGGCCAACGGCCAGACCCGGAAAATGATTGTCACGGCGATGATCGTGGAATGAAAGGCCAGGATCGCCCAGGCCCACCCGATCGCCTCGCGGCGCGTCCCCGGCTCCTCGTGCGGAAAGACTGCTTCGGACCATTCGTTGGAGAACTTCCCCGTGAACGCGAGCCGAATGGTGGAACTGACGAAGATCCAGAGAGCCTCAAAATTGAAGGTGAACAGGAGAAACAGTCGCAGAGGATGCAGGGACGGGGCCATCGGGAGAACCACCTCGCGGTCACCCCGCGGATGGAGGGTGAAGAGGTGGTGAAAGGTGTGGCTGCGCTTGTACTGGTAGAAGTTCGTCCAGCCCAGCAGGCTGTAGAAACGGAGAAATACAGCGTTCAGCCATTTCGTCTTGAACACCGTCCCATGCGAGAGCTCATGAGTGACAAGGCCGGGGATGAACGAATAGATCGTGCCGTAGAGGAAGAGTGCGACGGCCATAAGGGCCCAGAAGTGAACGGCGTAGAAATACCATGCCGCGGCACCCACGACGACGACCAGCGCCAGGAACCCGAGCGCCTGCAACGCCCCCCGGAGGTTGCTTCTCGTCGTGAGCCCCTTCAGCCGATCAGGCGCAATGGGACTCCTGTACCAGCTCACCTTGAAGGTGTCCCGCACCTGGGACATGGGCTCGCGCGTCTCTTTCATGCAATCCTCCGCGGATCATTTTTGCATGAGGCGGACTCCCGATCAAGCGCGGCATGGTCGATCACGGTGAAGTCCCTGCTCCATCCGTGCACGTCATGGTCGAAGCTTCTATCCGCCTCGTGGGAATGATGGAGAGGCCGCACTCCCGACCACGAATGTCGAGTGGTGCTCCCCCGCATTCCGGGGAGCATGCCGGCGATGTTCATTCTTCCGCGGGGAAGCGCGATGTCCCCGTCCGACGGCAGTTGGAGCCGGTTCACCGAAGTGGACAGGCGAGGTCCGTCCGGCGCAACCATTGCCCCACGCTAAAGGTTGAGCGTCAGCTTCAGGCCCGCGCGGGAAAGGAACTCGCCGCTCCAGGGCCCGGCGGCGAGGACGACGAATCGGCATTCCAGCTGAAGCCGTGAAACCGACCGGTGCTGCCCGAGGCAAGGTTGCCGCGTTCGAGGAGGACGACGTGAAGACCGCGCAGGGACAGATCCCACGCGACACCGCATCCGGTCACACCCCCGCCGATGACGATGACGTCCGTCATGCGTCCGGCCCCGGGCGGAGCCTCATCCCTCCCTGATCGTGATTTTTCTTTTAATAGGACCGGTGGACCGCAGGGTCGCCATCACGGTGCAGTACTTGGTCTCGCTGAGCTCGACGGCACGCTCGACGGCATCCGGGTCGATGCCCTTTCCCGTCACCACGTATTCCACAAGGAAGCTCGTGAACCTCTTCGGATCGGTTTCCGCGCGCTCGCCGTGGGCATGGACTTCGAACGCGGTGACCTGCTGGCGCTTCTTGTCCAGTATGGAAATCACGTCCATTCCCGTGCAGCCGGCAAGCCCCACGAGGATCAACTCGGACGGACGAAAGCCGTCGTTCTCGCCTCCCACCTTCTTGTCCGCGCCAAGCGGAAGGGAAAAGCCGCTTGTCGCAGCGGTCCCTGTGAAGCTCAATCCCTTTTTCCAGACCACTGAAGCGTCCATGCAGGTTGTTCTCCTATCCCTCTACCTCTTCCGCGAGAAAGTCACCCACCGTGGCGCCGGTAATCGTCACAAGCTGGTCGAAGGTCATGGGAACGCCGGATGAATCCGTTCCGGCCGCGGGGTAGATCGTCGGATACCCGGAGAGGCTCTTGTCTATGAACAGCGCGATTCCACTTTCCACGCCGAAGGGGCACACTCCGCCGGGGCCGAAGCCCGTGGCACACCGTGCTTCTTCGGGGCTTGCCATCCGTGACTTCATGCCCGTGACGGCTTTCACTTTTGAGTTGGACAACCTCCTGTCGCCGGGGCAGACCACCATGAAGAATCGCCCGTCCTTCCCGATGAAAAGAAGGGACTTCGCGATCTGGCCCACGGCCACCCCGAGCTGCTGTGCGGCAAGCACCGAGGTCGCGGTGCTTCCCGGAGCAAACTCCTTCGCCGCCAGACCATGGGCATCCAGGATCGATCGTACCTTCTCAGGTATCATGCGGCACAATCTACGGGAGAAGCGGAGACGCGTCAACCGCGCTCGCTGAGTGCGCGGGTCGTTATTCCCGCAGCTCGCTGGCGACCGCTTCCATCTTCTCCATCGCAAGCTCGACCTTCTCCCGCGAGTTGAAAGCGCTGATGCGCGCGTACCCCTCGCCGCACGCGCCAAACCCGGCGCCAGGGGTCACCACAACCCCGGCCTTGTCCAGCAGGAGATCGAAGAACTTCCAGGAATCCATCTTCACCTGAGCCCAGATGTAGGGTGAGTCCTCGCCCCCGATGCAGGGGAAGCCCATGCCCGTCATCCGGTCGCGGATGATCTTCGCATTGCCCAGGTAGAAGTCAGAAAGGCCGCGCGTCTCCTTGAGGCCTTGCGGCGTGTAGACCGCCGCGGCGGCGCGCTGCACGGGGTAGGAGACGCCGTTGAACTTTGTCGACATCCGCCGGCTCCACAGCTCGTGGAGGGGATGAGCCCCGCCCTCCGCGTCCCACGCCATGCACTCCTTCGGGATCACCGTGAAAGCGCAGCGGGTCCCCGTGAAGCCCGCGGTCTTGGAGAAGCTCCTGAACTCGATGGCGCACTCGCGCGAACCGGGGATCTCGAAGATGGACTGCGGAAGGGATTCGTCGCGTATGTACGAGACGTAGGCGGCGTCGTAGAGGATGAGCGCCCTGCTCGCGCGCGCGTAGCTCACCCACGCGGCAAGCTGGGCCCGCGTGATCGTCGCGCCGGTGGGATTGTTGGGAAAGCAGAGGTAGACCAGGTCGACGCGGGACCGTGGCGGATCGGGCACGAACCCATTGTCCTCGGTGCAGTCCAGGTAGATCACTCCGCCGTACCTGCCGTCGCGCCAGGGGCCGGTCCGGCCGGCCATCACGTTGGTGTCCACGTAGACGGGATACACGGGGTCCGGAATGGCGATGCGGATATCAACGGCAAAAAGCTCCTGGATGTTGGCTGTGTCGCACTTGGAGCCGTCGCTGATAAAGACCTCCTCCGCGCTCACCTCCGCGCCATGCGCGCGGAAATCCCCTTCCGCAATCGCCTTGCGCAGGAAGTCGTACCCCAGGTCGGGTCCGTACCCACGGAAGGTGGCGTCTTTGCCCATTTCCGCCACCGCCGCCTGGAAAGCGGCAACAACGGCCGGGGTGAGCGGGAGGGTCACGTCCCCGATGCCCAGCCGCACGATCCGCCGGTCGGGATGCGATTTCTGGAACTCATCGACGCGGCGGGCGACCTCGCTGAAAAGGTAGGTGGAGACGAGCTTCGTGTAGTTCTCATTGATCCGGATCATGTTTCGTTATAGCCGCCCGCCCGGGGAGCTGTCAACGCTCCGCCTTTTCGAACGACGATTGATCGAGTACATTCACGCCATGGAAGATCTTCGTTACCCGATCGGCAAGTTCAGCTACGACAAGGAATCGACGCCGCAGAAGCGCGCCGAGTGGATGAAGGACATCGCGGAGCTGCCCGTTCACCTGAGGAGCGCGGTGGCCGGACTCTCGCCCGCGCAGCTTGACACCCCGTACCGTGACGGGGGGTGGACGGTCCGCCAGGTCGTGCACCATCTCGCCGACAGCCACATGAACGCCTTCATCCGGTTCAAGCTCGCTCTGACGGAAAGCACGCCGCAGATCAAGCCCTACGACGAGAAAGCGTGGGCAACGCTTGCCGACGTCCAGGGAGTGGACACCGAATACTCCCTCGCGCTCCTGGGCGGCCTTCATGCCCGCTGGAGCGCCCTGCTTTCAAGCCTCTCCCCGGAACAGCTGGACCGTACCCTCCTCCATCCCGAGAGCGGCCCACAAAAGCTCGACCGCACACTGCAGACTTACGCGTGGCACTGCCGGCACCACGTGGCCCATATCACGCGGCTGCGCGGGAGAAACCGCTGGTAGCAGCGAAACCAGGCATGGAGGCTCCGCGCGCGCAGGGCTCCGCAATCCTGGCAGTCGCCGCATGCGCGCTTCTATGGAGCACGGGCGGGCTTTTCGTCAAGCTGATCGCGTGGAACCCCCTTGCCATCGCCGGCATGCGCAGCCTCATCGGCGGGCTGGTGATCCTGGTCTTCCTGCGCCGCCCGCATTTCACGTGGTCCTTTGCCCAGATCGCCGGAGCCGTGTGCTACGCGGCGTGCATGATCAGCTTCGTGACCGCCAACAAGCTCACCACCGCGGCCAATGCCATCCTGCTGCAGTACACCGCCCCGCTGTATGCCGCGGTGCTCGGCTGGATCTTTCTGAAAGAAAAGGCGCACGCGCTGGACTGGGTGACCATGGCCGTGGTGATCGGCGGCATGGTCCTGTTCTTCATGGACTCTCTCACCCTGGGGGGCATGGAGGGAAATCTCCTGGCAATAGCAAGCGGGGTGTTCTTCGCCGGAGCGATAGTGTCATTCCGTGCGCAGAAGGACGGCTCCTCCCTTGAGTCGATGCTCCTCAGCCACGGCCTCACCCTCGTTGTCTCCATCCCCTTTCTCTTGCAGGGCACGCCCACACTCGCCGGTTGGGGGGCGCTTGGCTTCCTGGGAATCTTCCAGATCGGCCTGCCGTCGCTCCTCCTGAACTACGGCGTGAAGCACGTGACGGCCGTGCAGTCCCTGCTCACCGCCGTGCTGGAACCGCTTTTCAATCCACTCTGGGTATTTCTCGTGCTGGGGGAGCGCCCCGGGCCGCGCGCATTGGCGGGCGGAGCGATCATCCTCGCCGCAGTCACCGCGAGGTCGCTGGTCAGCCTTCGATCGGCGCTGCGGCCGGTCGCTGCCGGCTGACCAGGAGGACTCCGGCGAGGATCACCGCCCCGCCGACGACCTGGCTCCACACGAGGCTCTCCCCGAGAAGAACCACGCCGCCCAGAACTCCGACCACCGGGATGAGGTTGACATACGGGCTCACCGCGATCGGACCCAGCGCGGAAAGGGCGTAAATGTACAGAAAATTGGAAAGGGCGGAACAGAACACGGCAAGGTAGGCGAGATTGAGGCCCGCGGCAAGGGTGATGGGCACCCATTGGTGCATCTCCAGGAGCGCGAAGGGGAGCAGGAATGCGGTTCCGAAGAGGGACTGGTAGGCGGTAATGGCGATTTCCGAAAGTCTCTGGTGAAGGTTCTTGCTGAGGATAATGTAGACCACCCAGGAGACGCAGGCTCCGAACATGAAGAGATCCCCCGCAAGCGACTCCCCGCCCCGGGCGGCACCGGGCCGGTTGACGACGAACACCACGCCCACCACCGACAAGGCAATGCCCAGGCCGGTGAGGAGGGAGACGCGCGTGCGGAAGAGGATCGTTTCCGCGATCACCGTGACGACCGGGATGACGGCAATGATGAGAGACGCGTGGGACGCGGAGGTGAGCTTGATGCCGCGCGATTCGAAAAAGAAATAGACCGTCACGCCGAACAGCCCGCTCACCGCGAGCGGGACCAGGTCCTCCTTCCGCAAACGCGCCTCCGGGTCGAAGCGGCGGAGAAGAAGGTTGAGGATGACGGTGGCAACCACGAACCGGATGCAGACCATGGTCATGGGCGGCACGCCGGAGTTGAGGATGGTCTTCGAGCTGACGAAAGAAAGCCCCCAGAAAAGGACGGTGCCCCAGACCGCGAGGAGGGGACGTGTGCGGGACATGATCGCCCACGCTACCAGAAAGCACGCGCACCTTCAACTGCGCGCGTCCGACGTCCGACGGGCCCTACTCCAGCTTCAGCTTCTTCAGCTTCGGGGAAATCACCATCCGGCAGTAGCCCTCGTTCTGGTGGGTGTTGTAGTAGTTCTGGTGATAGCCCTCCGCATTCCAGAACTTCTCGAGGGGCAGCAGCTCCGTCACGACGGGATCCCGATATTTCCGCTGCGCCTTCTTCATTGAAACCTCCGCCGACAGGCGCTGCGCCTCGTTCGCGTAAAATATGGCGGATCGATACTGGGTGCCCGTGTCCGGGCCCTGTCGGTTCAGGGTCGTGGGATCGTGGGCCTGCCAGAAGATATCGAGGATCTCCTCGTAGCTGATGAGCGCCGGGTCGAAAGCAACCTGCACCGCTTCCGCATGCCCGGTATCCCCGGCGCAGACCTCTTCATACGTGGGGTTCGGCGTCGTTCCGCCCGAGTAGCCGGAGGTGACGGAAAGCACCCCCTCAATGCGCTGAAGCACGGCCTCGATGCACCAGAAACAGCCGCCCCCGAACGTCGCCGGAGCGTGGCCGTCGGATTTTTCGTCCTTCATGGAATCCTCCGCGATGAATTTACGGAAGAATCGTGAGCCTGCCAAACACCGCGGTGGCATGGATTTCCAGCGCGGGGGCTCCCTCCCGCCAGGACTGGGTGGTGTAAACCGTGTCGCCGAAGGCGACCGACCGGCCGTGGGGAGACTCCACGGTGCCGAATGCGCAGGACATGCTCACCCGGACCGGAAGCGAGGGATTGATCCGGAGCGTGCCGCTGCCGAATATCACGTTGACCTCGGCATGGATGCTCGCGCTGGCGGGCGCCGCCGAGGAGAGATCGATGGCGCCGCTGCTGAAGATGAGGTTGTACTCGCGGCTGCGGTCAGGTGAATAGCGCATTGTGGATTCGGAGAAGACCGCCGTATTGCGGTCCATGCTCATGGGACCCCGGGCGAGGATTCGCACACCGGCATAGACAAAAAGGACCGCGATAACGATGCGGATCACGGGAATGTGCACGGGCACGGACCGGCGCACGATGAACCACGCGCCGAGGACGATCAGGAGCGCTCCCCAGAAAATCCCGTCGATGATCGAAACCATGCTCCCATGATCACGAGCGCCGGAGCGCCTGTCAAGAAGCGAAAGGAAGTCCGCGCGCCCTTTTCAGGCAGCCGTTGATCGAGTCCCGCAGCCATTCCTGTTCCCGGAAAGCAAGACCCTGGCCGAGCCTCAGGGTTCGCGCCCCGATGTCGAGGAAGAGGCCCCTCTCCATCCTGCACTCCCCGACGTCCTCCAACGGCACGGTCCGGCGTCGTGATGCGAGTATGAACCTTCGCGAATACGAAAGGCCCGCGGGGCCTATCTCCAGCTCGAGCTTCCCGAAAAGCGTGAACAATACGCGCCGAAGAATGCCCACCCCGACCGCCAGGAACGGAATGGCGAAATAAAGGAAACTCGGGGGCGCACTCATCCGCACTGCCGAGTAGGTCCAGAGCACGACGACAACGAGCCAGACGATCCCGAAGGAGCCCATCCCGCGCCCGCCGGGGCTTCCACCAACAGGGACGACAAGGCTGCCTCCGTCGCCGCGCAACTCAAAGACGATCCTCGATCCGTGCGGGGGGCGGGGCGCCGCGTGTGCAGGCGCGGCGGAAAGCGCGGCGGCCGGCGCCGGACCCGCTGCCCCAACTGCGGCTTCCGGGCCCTGTGCGAGCAGAGCGGCAGCCTCGGGGATGGTGAGAGTCCGCAGAGCCTCGTCCGGCTCCAGCCAGTTGGAAAGCACACGCGCGAGCCCCGGGGATGCGATTTCGATGACCGACGCAAGGTCCAGCTTCAGATTTTTCGTGGGAAGATCCGCCGGGCTGCGTCGCGTGAGGAGGAACACGAGGGTGGCGGCCAGCCCGTACAGGTCGGATCGCACGGTGGCACGTCCCACGAACTGCTCCATCGGGGCATATCCCGGGGTGCCGATCAAGGTGGAGGCCGCCCGCGCGGAGAGGCGGATCGCATCCTGCACACCGCCGAAATCCACCAGGAAAACTTCCCCGTCATCACGCGCGACGATGTTGCGGGGATTGATGTCCCTGTGGATCACCGGCGGCCGCAGGGAATGGATGTACGCCACAATGTCAGTAAGCTGCCGGGCGATCCCCCGGATCCGCTCTTCCGTGCCGCGCCACCCGTTGTCCACCATTTCCTGGAGATCCCTGCCCTCGATGTACTCGCGCACGAGAACGAACCGGGGATCCCCTCCGACGTCCGCCCTGAAGGAGTCCACGTACGCGGGGATTCTCGGGTGGTGCAGCGCTTTCAGGACCCCCGCTTCCCGCTCGAAAAGCTCGACGGATTTCCATTCCGAAACCAGCCCGAGATCGAGGATTCTGGCGATGACCTTCCCCCCCGTGCGCATGTCCATGGCGAGGCACGTCGCACCCGCCGAGCCGCGCCCCAGTTGCCGGACAATTTCGAAACGTGCGGCGAGCAACTCTCCGGCATTCATGTCAGTCAAAGAACCCTCCGTTCCTTCCGATAATCATTGCATGGCAAAAAAGAAGATGAAACTCGCTTCGTGGCTCGTCTCGCACAAGCTCATCACGGTGAAACAGGCCAAGGAAGTGATGGAGGAGTGGAACAGCCAGACCGGCCACATCAAGGACCGGTTCGGGCGGATCGCGGTGAAAAAGGGTTACATCAGCGAGGCCCAACTCAACAAGGCATGCCTTGAGAAGGAACGGGAAGAGATCACGTTCTGACCTCCATGTGATTCCCGTGGTCCCCCCGCCCGTCCGCCCTGTCCTTCATGGCTGCCCATGCCTCCGTGAAGCTCCCGAACCGGATGTCGGCATCCGCCCCCCTGTCGCGGGAGGCGAGCTCGGAGATGAAGGCGACGGTGATGCCGGCCATCCGCGCCGCGGCGATCCCGGGGCGGGAGTCCTCGAACACCAGCGCTTCCGCTGCCGGCACGCGCAGTTTCTCCAGGGCGCGCAGATAGCCCTCCGGGTCCGGTTTGCCTCGGGCGCAGTCCTCGTCGCAGAGAACTGCGGCAAACCTGTCCTCCGACATTCCGATCGCCTCCATGACCATCTCCAGCTCCTCGCGGCTTGAACCGGTGACAATGGCCTGCGGCACCGGAAGGGCGAACATCAGGTCCAGGCCCGTCGCAACGGGGGGCTTCCGACGGCGGAGGGATTCCCTTTTCACCTCCATGAACCTCGACCAGATCTCGGGCCGGCGCCCGCCAAGCCCGCGGTTCTCTTCCAACCAGTCGAATACCCCGCTCCAGGGAAGCCCGTGGAGAATTTCCTGCTCGGGGGGAGAGAGGAAGACCCCGAACTCCCCGAGGAGGAGTCCGTTGAAGAGCTCCTCATTGATGCGCTCCGTGCCGACGATGGTGTTGTCGAAGTCGTAGATCAGGGCTCGAATACGGAGGGGAAGCACGTTCATCCGCTGAATATAGAAAAAAAACTGAAGGATGCCGGCAGGCGTGGTACACTCTTACATGAAAAGGATTTTCCCGGATGCGGCTGAAAAATTATAACGAGGATCTTGTCCTGGAGACGGTAAAGATCGTCTTGAAGGACCGAAAAGACATCCACCCCACCCGCGCCTTCGAGCTGGACGTGGCGGCGTATGCGTTGAACAGGATTCCGCCCAAGTACATCACCAGCGAACGGGGTTTCACCCGGGAGTTCATCCAGCCGGATGACGGCAACGAGGAGGGGGGGGGCCGGATCCTGAATGTCATTGAGCTGATCACCCTCGTCAATCGCGCGGTGGACGTCGTGGTGCGCCGGCGCAGGGACAGCGTTCCAGCACGTCAGCCGCCCCGCCCGGCGCCACCGGACGACGCTGACATGCACCTCACGTATTTCTACAACATGCCGCATATCTTCGGCAGGATCGTGGATGCCGGCGACGGCACACCGGTCATCGCCGCGGAGGCCACGCTCTGGATCAACGAACGGGTCTCCGTTCCCGCCGAACCGGGATGGCGCAATCCCTACACCACAAACGAGCAGACGAAGGGTTATTTCAGTTTCTGGCCGCAGGTCGAGATGGGAGAGGCGGAGGCGATCCGCGTCGAGATGCGCCTCGCTCTGCAGCACGGCCGCTACGCGCCCTTGACGTTCCGCAAGACAATGAAGGTGCCGGGTGATTTTTTCGTCCACGACTACATCAGGGGCGACAAGCTC
>PMZS01000110.1 GCA_003170115.1 Spirochaetaceae bacterium | reverse complement strand
GCCATGTTGTCGTACACCGTCATGTGGGGATAGAGCGCGTAGTTCTGAAACACCATGGCAATGTCCCGGTCCTTCGGCGCCACGTCGTTCATGAGCTTCCCGTCGATATACAACTCGCCTCCGGAAATCTCTTCCAGGCCCGCGACCATCCTGAGGGTCGTGGTCTTCCCGCAGCCCGACGGGCCGACGAGGACCACGAACTCCTTGTCGTTGATCGTCAGGTTCGCGTTGTCGACCGCCTTGACGCCCCCCTCGTACACCTTGCTGATGTTTCTTAGCTCTACTGTCGCCATTGGCAACCTCCTGGGTGGATTATCTTATGGGGCAATCATAAAACAGAACCTGGCCGATGTCAACGAAAAAGGGCGCCCGGCACCGGGGAATCGGCCGAACCGATCACTTTATCTGCGCGTTTTGCATGTCTTCGAGCCGCTTGTCCAGCGTCTGCGACTCCTGGCCGGATGCCGCGTCGAGGATCCAGGGCAGCACGGCGGCGTCTCTCAGCTTTACCCAGTTATCTGGCAAGGTGTCGGGGAACATGAGCAGGTTTTCCATCGGGATGTGGCCGAGAAGGAGAGGATATTTCGCTGGCAAGTCCTTCTCGTCGATGCTCTTCAGCGCGGGAAACCCGTTCGTGACGCCGAAGACTCCGATGCGGCGGGACTGGTTCACCGAAAGGAGGCTTTGCTGGACCGGCAGGCTGCAGAACCACTGCAGGAAGGCCTTCGCCCCCGCCTTGTCGCGCGATGAGCGCGGCACTCCGGCGTACAGGACATCGTCGAGGACGGGGATCGCCCCGTCCTGTGAAAGCCAGCGGAAATCGAGATCCCTGCGCTCCTCCTCCGGGAGGGCAAACAGGTCATGGAAGGAGGCAAGCGCAAAGAGGATCTTGCCGGAGGACAGGAGCTTGTACCATGGCTGGACAAGGATCCGCTTCGAAAAAGCAGCGTCGGCATCGGCGCCGCCGTTCACGTCCACCAGCCAGGAACGCGTGAAGTCGACCGTCTTCTTCAGACCGCTTTCGTCCCATGCGGGGAGGCCTTTTCTCCCCGGCCGCAGGTGAGCTCCGAACAGCTGCGCCGTCGAAAAGAGAAAGTCCGGATCCCAGGCCGGGGAGAAACCGACGTTGACCAGGGCACCGGCCTTGTTCGTCCTGTTGAAGGCCTTGCTCATGGTCTGCAGGGTATCCAGGGGCATGAACATGGTCGGCAGGTCAATGGGCTGGCGCACGTAGACCACCGCGGGCAGCGAGAAAGAGAGGGGTATGAGGACGGGTCGGTTGTCGCGGGACCCCGTGGCGAGCAGTCGCGCGTAGAACCATGCGGGATCGATCTTCCCCGGCTTCACGATGTCCCCAAGCCCGTCCATCCTGTCCATGACGGAGGGGCTCGCCAGCCATTCGCCGATCACGATGTCCCCCGCTGTTCCGTCGAGAACGGCCTGAGAAGGGGACTCCTGGTACGACAATTCCACCCTGACGTCAGACTGCACACCGTTGAACCGGTCCACGTACGCGGCCATCTCGGCACGGTTGGTCACGAGCTGGATGGTGCCCAGAAGGCCGAACCCGCAGCCGGCGAGGGTCACGAAGGCGGAGAGGGTGAGCATGAGCAAGGCGGGGCGAAGGGCAGGTCTCATCCCGAGCACTGTAGGGAGAACGATCATGCGGTGTCAACGTGGACCAGGGGCTCGGGGGCGTCGTTCTCAATCGACTCGTCTTCTGGTAACCTTCTGAGCGTGGAGACGACGTGAGCGAACCCCCGTATCTCACCTACTCGCGCTACCTGAAGGAGCGTCACGGGTGCAGCGTGTATCGCGTTGCCGTGGACGCGGGCTTCACGTGCCCCAACAGGACCGCGGGCAGGGCCGGGGCCGGATGCTCCTACTGCGACGCGAACGGATCCCGAGCCCCGTACCTGTCGCGGAATGAGCCCCGCTTCCCGGTGGGCTGCACCGGCGCCGACGGCCTGCCATTGGACGCCGGCTCGTTGCAGCGCCAGGTACGCGAGGCGATCTCTTTCTACCGCCGCACCCACGGAGAGGGTGAGTACATCCTTTATTTCCAGGCCTATTCCAACACGAACGCGCCGGTGGAGGCATTGCGACGGGTCTACGACGCCGGACTCGCCATGGCCGCCTTCCGGGGATTGAATGTCGCGACCCGACCCGACTGTCTCGACGAGGAGAAGGCCGACCTCCTCGCCTCCTACGGAGAGAGGGGACTCGAGGTCTGGGTCGAGCTCGGGCTGCAATCCGCCGATGATGCGACCCTGAAACGGATCGGGCGCGGGCACACGGCCGCGGACTTCGAGCGGGCCTTTGACATTCTTCGAAGCCGGCAGCTGAAGATCGCCGTGCATCTCATTTTCGGGCTCCCGGGAGAAGGCCTCAACGAGATCCTTCGGACCATACGCGTCCTCGCGCGGCTTCGGCCGGACGGCGTGAAAATCCACAACCTTCACGTGCCAAAGGGAACGGTGATCGCCTCCGAATACCGGAAGGGCGAGCTCGCCGTGCCGACGCCGCGCCGGCATCTCGAGTACGTCATTGCCGCAATCGAGCGCCTCCCTCCAGAGACCGTCATCATGCGCCTCACCTGCGATACTCCCCTCGAAAAGCTTGCGGCGCCGCGCGATTTCTGGCCCAAGGAGAAATTTCACTCGACTCTGGAGACGGAGATGAAAGCGCGGGGGTCCCGCCAGGGAAGGCTGTTCAGCTCGGCGATTCAATGAGTGTCGCCCGCCCGGCATGCCCGCTCTTCCCTGCTGCTGCTCTTCCCTGCTGCTTGACCGACCGAAAGGCATCGTTTACCTTTTCCAGGGAAGAGGCCAGAACGTGCCAGTGAAAGACCCCGACATCTTCAGAATCGTGGAAAAGATCGGCGATCATTTCCTGAATAATGTCTCCAACCGCTTCATCCGCAAGGCGCTGGTGAACCTCGAGCTTCAGCAGTCGGAATGGGATCGCCTGGAGAACCTCACCGCCAAGAGCGAGTACTACAAGCAGCAGGGCTTCCAGTTCGACGAGCTGTACGAGATGGTGCTTGCCGCGGCACACTTCATCTACCAGGCGCGCATGAAGATGCTTCCGAACATCCGCGGGATGCTTGCGCAGGGCAGCACCGAGCAGGACCGGATCCTGCGCGACATGGCCGCACAGAACTTCGGCGTCAACCTCGCCATCCTTTCGGACCTCATCAACGAGCTGTACATGAGAACCACGAATCTCGACAGGGCCTCGCACGAGAAGAAGCGTCCCGTGTACGAGCGTATTCCCGAGTTGAAGGATCTGGGCAAGCTCCTCGTGAACGAGTAGGGGGTCTCTTACATTTTCTCCGCGGTGCTGTAGATCAGGTCGTACAACTCTTCGAGCTTCTCCACGTCCACGCTGGACAGGGCGACGCGAAGGCAACCGTCGTTTATGGCAATCGTGCCGACCCCGCTTCCCGTAAGAAGCGCCTTGCGGAGATCCTCCGCCTTCCCTCGCAGAAGACGGAAGCTCATGAAGTATCCCGAGTTGAACGGCATCGGTTCGATCGCCGTGCTTTTCCTTCTGGAAAGTATCGACTTCGCCCGGTCGTAGCGCTCGCGGAGAAGCTTCGCCGCCTCCGCCTTCTGCGCGAGGCGCTGCGGGTCCTCCAGGGAACGCAGGATGAGATTCTGCGCGAGCATGCTGGAGTTGGAGATCGTGGAGCGAAGCGCTCCCATCAGCTTTCGCGTCAGCGCCTCATAGTGGGCCTCGGTGAGTCCCTTCGAGCCCAGCGTGATGAATCCCGTCCGGAAGCCCCACGTGAGATCTTCCTTCGTGGAGCCGTCCACCTTGGCCGCGAGGATGTTCTCGTGCAGGCCGCACAACCGTGCGAAGAGCGACTGCTCGTAGATCTTCTGTTCATAGTACAGACCGAAATACGCGTCGTCCGTGATCACCAGGCAGCGGTTGCCGCGGGAGGCGAAATCCCGCAGCGCCGAAACAATCGCCGCCGCCTCGTCGATCGTGGGTGAGTACCCTGTCGGGTTGTTCGGGAAGTTCAGGAGGAGGATCACCTTTCCCGCGCGTGACGCGCGGGAGAGCGTCTCACGCATCCCCTCGACGTTGAAGCCGCCGCCTGCGTAGAAGGGGAAGGTGGCGACCGCCGTCTCGCGGCGGGTCTCGAATATGAGAGGATAATTGTCCCAATGAAGGTCCGGGAGTACGAGCGTATCGCCCTTGTCCGCGAACAAGTCCGCCAGCGTAGAGATACCGCACGTCAGGCCCGGCACGACAAGGGGAAGGGAGAACCGCGCGTCCCCGAGGTCGGGATTCTTACGGATGATTTCCTTTTTCCAGAGCTCCCGCAGCTTCTCTACGCCCTGGGTCGGGGCATAGGGGAAGATTTCGTCGGGATCCAGCCCGGGCACCAGGGAGCGGATGGTCGGGAGAAAGAGAGGCGTGCCCGCCTTCGTGGCGATGCCTATCGTTGCGTTCGCCCGGGTGGCACCCTTTTTCGCCTCTGCGGACTGGGCCACAATCCCTTTCGGAAAATACAGCCGCCGCCCGAGGCCGGAGAGCAGCACGTCGGCGATGCTGCCGGCAAGGGCGCTGTTCAGCTCGTTGGCAAGGGCATTCATGAGTGGGTTATACGGAAGGGGCGCACCGGTGTCAACGTGGCTCGGCCCGCCGCGCCATGCTTGACACCACGAAAAGTGAAGGCTACGTTTCTGTATCTTTTTCCGGAAGAAAATACATTTTTGTAGAAGGGAGCGGGCGTGGAAAGGCGGAGAGTTGACGGGGGAGCGGAGGAGCTCGCCATTCTTTTCGAGATCACCCAGATACTCGACTCCAGCCTCGACCTGAGGACCGTCGTGGAGCCGGTCCTGGAAGTCATCACCCGGTCTCTCGGCATGAAGTTCGCGACCATCACCCTGGTCAACCGGCAGAGCGGAGAGATTTCCATCGAGGCGGCCTATGGTCTCTCGGCAAGCCAGAAGAAGAAAGGCCGCTACAAGCTGGGTGAAGGAATCACGGGAAAGGTCATCCAGACCGGCAAGCCGGCCATCGTCCCGAGAATCTCCGAAGAGCCGGAGTTCCTGGACAAGACCGGAGCCCGCAAGACCCACGAGGAAGGGGATCTTTCGTTTCTCTGCGTGCCCATCAAGCTGGGAAGGGAGGTCCTGGGCGCTCTGAGCGCCGACCGTCCCGCGTCGAAGGCGCACGCCCTCCAGGAGGACGCGCGGGTGCTTTCCATCGTCGCCTCCCTGATCGCCCAGGCGGTTCGGCTGCGCCAGTCCGCGCAGGAAGAGCGCGAGCGGCTGATGGAGGAGAACCTGCGGCTGCATGACGAGCTGAAGGACCGCTACCGGCCGTCGAACATCATCGGCAACTCCAAGGCAATGCAGGGGGTGTACAAGCTCATCGCCCAGGTCTCGACAAGTGACACCACCGTTCTTCTGCGCGGAGAAAGCGGCACCGGCAAGGAGCTGGTAGCGCATGCCCTGCACTATGCAAGCCTGCGCGCGACGAAACCCTTCGTGAAAGTGAACTGCGCGGCGCTTCCGGAGGGTGTCATAGAGAGCGAGCTCTTCGGCCACGAGAAGGGCGCATTCACGGGCGCGGTGGCGTCACGCAAGGGGCGTTTCGAGCTGGCGGAGGGTGGAACTCTCTTCCTCGATGAGATCGGCGACCTCTCCCCTGCCCTGCAGATCAAGCTCCTCCGTGTGCTTCAGGAAAAAGAGTTCGAGCGCGTCGGCGGCACGGCAACGATCCGCGCGGACGTGCGCCTCATCACGGCGACCAACAGGGTTCTGGAGGACCTCATCCAGCGCGAGCATTTCCGCCAGGACCTGTACTACCGGCTGAACGTGTTTCCCATCCACATCCCGCCGCTTCGGGAGCGGCGGACCGACATCCTCCTTCTTGCGGACTACTTCGCCGAGCGCTACAGCCTGAAGACGCACAAAAACGTGCGGCGGATCTCCACCCCGGCTATCGACATGCTGATGTCCTATCACTGGCCGGGCAATGTGAGGGAGCTGGAGAACTGCATTGAGCGCGCCGTGCTGCTCAGCGACGACGACGTGATCCACGGCCATCACCTCCCTCCCACGCTGCAGACCGCCGAGGCAAGTGGCACGGTGCCCCGGGGAACTCTCAAGGCGACCCTCGAGCGCGTGGAGAAGGAGCTCCTCGTCGAGGCGTTGAAATCATCGCGGGGCACGATGGCGGCCGCCGCGGCTTCCCTCGGTGTCACGGAACGGATCATGGGCCTGCGGGTCCGGAAGTACCGCATCCAGTCCCGACGCTTCAAGGGCGCGTAGATCCGTTCAGAACCTGGCACGTAATTTGCATTAATCATGGCAACGAAACTTCTTCGGATAGGAGGGATCGATGCCAACGATCAACAGCGGAGACACCGCGTGGATGCTCGCCTCCACTGCGCTCGTCATGATGATGACCGCACCGGGCCTGGCGATGTTCTACGGCGGTCTGGTGCGCCGCAAGAATGTCCTGTCCACCATGATGCACTCGTTCTTCATCCTTTGTCTGATCAGCGTGCAATGGGTGCTCTGGGGGTACAGCCTGGCCTTCGGCCCGGACGCCGGACATTTCATCGGCAACCTGTCATGGATCGGCCTGAACGGCGTGGGCCTGGCGCCCAACCCGGACTACGCCGCCACCATTCCTCATCAGCTCTTCATGGTCTACCAGATGATGTTCGCGGTCATCACTCCTGCGCTCATCAGCGGTGCATTCGCAGAGAGGCTGAAGTTCTCCACCTTCGCGGTGTTCAGCCTGATCTGGGCCACGATTGTCTATGATCCGATCGCCCATTGGGTGTGGGCCAAAGACGGCTGGCTGCACAACCTGGGCGCCCTGGACTTCGCCGGCGGAACCGTCGTGCACGTTTCATCAGGCGTCTCGGCCCTGGTGTTTGCCCTTGTCCTGGGCAAGCGGCAGGGATTCCCCCGAATCACCCCGGCGCCGCACAACATGACCCTCACGCTTGCCGGTGCCGCCCTGCTGTGGTTCGGATGGTTCGGATTCAACGCGGGAAGCGCGCTGGCTGCCAACGAGCTCGCCGTGAGCGCCTTCATCAACACAAACACGGCAACGGCAATGGCGGGCCTCGCGTGGCTGCTCATTGAGTGGATCGTGGCGAAGAAACCGACGGTGCTGGGCGCGGCAACCGGCGCGGTGGCCGGGCTCGTGGCAATCACGCCCGCCGCGGGATTCGTCACGCCCATGGGAGCGATCGCAATCGGCATCATCGTGGCGATCGTCTGCTACATTGCCGTGAGCGTCATCAAGTCAAAGCTCGGTTACGACGACTCGCTGGACGCCTTNNGCCTTCGGCGTGCACGGGGTGGGGGGAACCACCGGAGCACTGTTGACGGGCGTGTTCGCCAGCAAGCTCATCAACTCGGGCGGGGCGGACGGGTGGATCTTCGGGAACGTCAGGCAGGTCGGTATCCAGGCCATTGCCGTGGCCGCGGTGATCGGCTATGCGGTGGTGGTCACCCTGATCCTCACGAAGGTGCTCGACTGGGTAATGGGTCTCCGAGTGCGCGTGGAGGACGAGGCGATCG
>PMZS01000342.1:166-3266 GCA_003170115.1 Spirochaetaceae bacterium | reverse complement strand
ATGCCATGCTGGGCGACTCGACGCTGTACATGCGCAAGGATGAGGTGGATTCGGCCTGGAGATTCATCACGGAGATCCTCAACGGCTGGCAGGGCGCGGGCGCGCCGGCGGTCTCGCCCTACCGGTCGGGAAGCGCGGGACCCGAAGCGGCGGCCACGCTTCTAGGCTCACCGGAGAGACGCTGGAGGCGGCTGTGAGCGTCGCGCTTGACCCCCGCATCATCGAGGGAGAGATTGCACGGATCCGGGAGAAGGAATCCAACCCCTATTCCTCCGGAACCAGGACGAACATCTTCACGCTCATCGTTTTCCGCTCGAAAGGGGCTCCCGAGCCGGGGAATCCCGATCACGTGGAAACGGCCCTGCAGTACCTCCTGGGCAAGAGGCCGGCGCGCATCATCACGATCCGCCGCGCGCGCTCACCGCGCACCGAGGCGTGGGTGAGCGGCCGCTGTTTCCCTGACAGGCGGAACAAGGGCGTCTGCTTCGAAGAGGTCCGCATCGAGTCCGGCGACGACGGAGTGGGCGCGGACCCGGGAGCCTGGGCTCCGCTGGTCATCCGAGATCTCCCGGTGTTCGCATGGATGCCGGACAACCTGCAGGACGCGGCGGCGCAGTGGACCAGGGCCCTGGNNAGCTGCTCGTCGATTCCTCGCGAAGCTCCGAAAAAGACGCCGCCGCCCTGCGCGCGCTCCAGGACCTTCGTGACTCAACGGCGGACAGGTTTCTCGTTTCGGATTTCTCGTGGCGCCGGGGCAGGATACTCAGGGAGCAGAGCGCCCGCGCGTTCGACCCCGCGGATATGAGGCCGCTCCTTTCCCTTGTGAAAGGCGTGCGGCTGTACGGGGGCTCGCGGATGGAGGCATGGCTGTACTTCCAGTGGCTCGGATCGCGGCTGGGACGGCTCGTGGAAGCCGATCACGCGTGGGAGGGCCCGCTCACGGAGGGCTTCCGGCTCACCTTCGCGATTGACGGTGCACCCGAACTGGATATCGGGTGCACCAGGGGAGGCTGCCTCTCCCGCGGTGAGGAGAAAGGGGCATACCGGTTCCCTTCCGACGGCGAGATCCTCCTGGAGGAAGTGGACACGCTTTCCGTGGATTCCGTGTTCGGCGAGGTCCTTTCGCGTGCCCGTGCCTGAGGCCGAGGCTCCACTGGTCGTTGTCGCCGACAACCTCGAGGCCCTTGCCGAGGAAGCGAGCAGGCTGGTGCTGTCGTACCTGGCGGGGTCGCTCGGGGAGCGCGGCAAGGCGCGGGTGATCCTTGCCGGCGGCTGGACACCGAGAAGGACGTATTCCCTCATCGCCTCGGGTATCTGCACAGGGTCTCTTCCCGCGCGCGCGATTGAATGGTACTTCGGCGATGAACGCTGGGTGCCGCCGACCGATGAGCATTCGAACGAGCACATGGCGCGGGAAACCCTCCTCGGGCCGATCGCAGCCCCGGAAGGTACAATCCGCTCCTGGAAGCCGGGACGGGGCGATCCGGTAGACTGCGCCCGCCGCTACGGAGACACGCTCCACGCGGATCTGCGGGGAGAGAACCCCGATATCCTCCTCCTGGGGATAGGTCCCGACGGTCACACCGCCTCGTTGTTCCCCGGCGCAACGGCCTGCCTGCCTGATGGGCGGCTGGTTCCGGTTGCCCCCCACGTTTCCGCGCACTTCCCCGCGGCGGCCATCCGGGGAGGCGGTGCGCCCCCGGGCTGGCGATTGAGCCTCTGCCCTGATTTTCTCAGAACATCACGTCACGTGGTGTTCCTCGCGGCAGGCGCGGATAAAGCAGGTCCCCTCCGCAGGGCGGTGGACGGCGATGTCGGGACGCCGGCGGCCTGGATCAGGGGCATGACCACGCATTTCATCGTCACCCGGGACGCGGCAGCGCAACAGGAGCAGGAGTAATGGACAACAGTCTCGTGCAGTTCGTGCGCGGGCTCTACTTCGACATGCAGACGGTGGAGGGAGTGAAGCCGCTGGAGATCTGGAACGGCGTGAGGGAGAAGGACGATCCATTCGAGATGGCGCGCCTTGTGAAGAACCTCTTGAAAATCGTGATCCCCCTGGTGAACGAGACGTGCTCGGGGAGGGCGTTCAGCCGCCATTCCCGACGTACACGGGAAACGCTCACCGCGCTCATGGCGTGGCTCAAAGAAGACCCCGAATCGCGGCTGTTCCAGCGCTTTCCCTATCCCCCCACAGGAGACGGCGACCAGAAGGAGCTGTACCGGATGGTGCGCGAGGCCGCGCGCGCCCGGCTTGCGGAGATCGAGGACGGGGCGGACCGGGCTCGCGGGAAGGCAATCGCTTCCGCCGGGCCCGCCCAGGGGTTGTTCCGGGACGGCCTCTTCGATTTTCGCGAAATGCGGATCGTTGACAACGAGCTGCCGTTCATCATTTTCACGGAGAAGGAGTTCCGTGTGATCCACGGGATGGCAATCGTGTACCTGTGGCTTATCGACGCGGACTCGATATTCCTCGACACCCTGGCCCGCAACGGAGCGGAGAGCTCGTTCATCGACGAGTACCGGCAATTCGCGCGCCGGGTGCAGTCCGAGAGCCCGCTGACAATCAAGGGGAGGAGCATGGACGCGAAAACCCTGGTCGGCTACATCCAGGAGAAGCTCCAGTACGAGGACTACCTCGACCTGTTCGAGAACGTGCACAGGTGGTTCGAGCAGGCCCTGGCGCGGTTCACCGCGTGAAGAAAGGGCCGCGCCGGGCGCCGGCACGGCCCTTGAGTGTTCACCCGACCTTCGGCAGCTCCTTTTCGGCCTTCAGGATTTCCTTCTCGGGATACTCGTAGTCCTCCATCTTGCCATTGAAATACTGCTCGTAGGCTGCCATGTCGAAATGCCCATGGCCCGAGAGGTTGAAGAGGATCACCTTCTTCTCCCCCGTTTCCTTGCACTTCTTCGCCGCCCTGATCGTGGAGGCAATCGCGTGAGCCGATTCGGGTGCCGGGATGATCCCCTCGGTGCGCGCAAAGAGCACCGCCGCCTCGAATGTCTCCTTCTGCCTCAAGGCCTCCGCCCTGATGAGCCCCAGGTGATTCAACAGCGATACGATGGGCGCCGCGCCATGGTAGCGCAGGCCCCCGGCGTG
>PMZS01000342.1:0-140 GCA_003170115.1 Spirochaetaceae bacterium | reverse complement strand
CCCTTGCTCAGCGACGGACAGGCAAGCGGTTCGGAGGCGATGAACTCAACCTTCCTCTTGCCGGAAATCTTGTCCTCCATGAACGGGAGGCTGATCCCGGCGAAATTGCTCCCGCCTCCGTGGCAGCCGATGATGATGTC
>PMZS01000115.1:9861-11105 GCA_003170115.1 Spirochaetaceae bacterium | reverse complement strand
ACGTCACCCTTGTGCGCTGGTTGAAGGCCGAGGGCGACACCGTGTCTCTCGGCGAGCCGCTCTTCGAGGTGGAAACCGACAAGGGGGTGAGCGAAGTCGAGGCGGCCATCGCCGGAGTGCTGCTGAAAAAGGTGATCGCGGAAGGGGCCAAGGCGGGTGCCGGCGAGACAATCGCTCTCATGCGCCGGCCCGGCGAGCCGGAGGAATCGACGGAATCTCCCGAAATGCCGCGGAGCACAGCAGCCGCGGCCCCTGTGATCCGCGCGCTTGCGGAGAAGTGGGGCGTGGACCTTGCCGCCGTCAGGGCCACGGGGCCGGGCGGCCGCGTGACACGGGAAGACGTCCTGCGCGCAAAAAGCGGAGGGCTCCCGGCCGCGCTGCCTCGTGCCAATCCGGCGGCCACCGGAGCGGCGCCCGCGAACGCTGCTCCGCTTTCTCTCTCCCACGGACAGGCAATCGTGGCGCGCAAGGTAAGCCAGAGCAACAGGGAGAAGCCTGTCTACCGGGTGAACGTCCTGGTGGACATGAGCAAATCAATTGCAATCCGGGAGAATGGGAAGGCGGGCGGAATCGCGATCGGTTGGGATGCTCTTTTTGTCAAGGCGGCCGCGATGGCGGTGACTGAAATGCCCCTGTTCCGGCGTTATTTCGATGGAGATGAACTCGCCGAGCACGCGACGACGGATGTCGCGGTGGCGGTGGGGATCGAGGACGAGCTTTTCATTCCAGCGGTGCGGGGAGCGGCAGGCAAGAGCGTCGCGGCTGTTTCGCGGGAGATCGAGGAGCTTGCGAAGAAAGCGGAGACGCGCACGCTCCAGCCGTCCGACGTTGAGGGGAGCTGCTTCCTGGTGAGCAATCTCGGGATGTTCCCCATCGACTCCTTCGACGCCATTATTTACCCCGACCACTCCGCGGCCCTTGCGGTGGGAGCCACGAGTCCCACTCCCGTTTCTGATGGCACAAAAATCTGGATCGCGCCCATGGCGCGATTGACCCTCTCGGTGGACCATCGCCTGATCAATGGGAAGACCGCGGCGCGCTTTTGTGCGCGCCTGAAAAAGATTTTGGAGAACGGAGAGCCTGGATGAAGGAACCCGCAAAGAAAACCGCCCCGGAGAAGGCCGCCTCGGCGCCGAAATCAGCCTCAACATCGTATGACGCGCAATGGCTCCTCGGCCTGTACCGCCGGATGGTCCTCATCCGGCAGTTCGAGGAACGGGTGAAGTTCCTCTTCCTCGAGGGTA
>PMZS01000115.1:8526-9785 GCA_003170115.1 Spirochaetaceae bacterium | reverse complement strand
CAAAGGCAAGGGCGGGTCGATGCACATGGGGGACCTGTCGCTCGGGATCGTGCCGGCCGTTGCCATCGTGGGCGGCGGGCTTCCCCTCACGACGGGCATGGCGCTGTCCTTCAAGATGAGGAAACAGCCGAGAGTGGCCGTGGGATTCATGGGAGACGGGGCCACCAACGAAGGCGCCTTTCACGAGGCGGTGAACATGTCGGCCATCTGGGACCTGCCCGTGCTGTGGGTGGTGGAGAACAACTTCTACGGGGCCTCCACGAAAGTGGAGATGGTCGTGAAGACGAAGCACATCTCCGACCGGGCATGCGCGTACGGGATCCCCGGGTTGACCATCGACGGCAACGACGTGCTGGCGGTGTACGAGGCGGCGCGGGAGGCGGTGGACCGCGCGCGCTCGGGCAAGGGCCCCACGCTGCTCGAGCTGCTGACCTACCGGATCACCGGCCACTCGCGGCGCGACCCGTGCCTGTACCAGCCGGAGGAGGAGAGGAAGAAGGCCCTGGCGAATGAGCCGATCGGGAGGTTTGCCCGTCACCTTCTGGCGAAGGGTATCGCCGACCAGAAGTCGCTCGATGGGATATTGGAAAGCGTGAAGGCGGAGATCGAGACCGCGGTCACCAGGGCGATGTCTGACCCCGAGCCCCGGCCCGAGGATGCGCTGGAGGACATGTTCGTATGAGCACCCGAAGACTGGGAATCGTTGAAGCGCTGCGCGAGGCGCTGGTGGAAGAGCTGCGCAGGGACCCGCGCGTGTTCCTCATCGGCGAGGACATCGGCATCCCCGGAGGCTGGGGCGGGGCGTTCACCGTGACCCTCGGCCTGGAGAAGGAGTTCGCGGACCGAATGGTAAACACCCCGATCTCAGAAGCCGGGTTGACCGGGGCGGCCCTGGGCGCGGCGATGATGGGAATGCGGCCCATCGCTGACGTGCAGTACTCGGACTTCCTTTTCTGCGCCATGGACCAGATGGCCAACCAGGTGGCAAAGATGCGCTACATGTCCGGCGGCAAGCTGGAGGTGCCCATGGTCATGCGGGCGCCGGTCGGCGTGACAGGCCGCGGCGCGCAGCACGCGCAGATGATGGAGCCGTACTTCCTGCCCCTCCCAGGGATCAAGATCGTGTGCCCGGCCACCGCCTACGACGCCAAGGGGCTCCTGAAGGCGGCGGTGCGGGACGGAAACCCGGTGCTCATGTTCGAGCACAAGCTCCTGTACGGCTCCAAGGGCCCGCGCTCGGAGACCGGCTCCGTCGACGC
>PMZS01000115.1:0-8490 GCA_003170115.1 Spirochaetaceae bacterium | reverse complement strand
ATAAGCGCCGAGGTGATCGATCCGCGCTCCCTGGTGCCCTTCGACTGGGATCTCGTCAAGGGATCCGTGGCGAAGACGGGGCGCGTGGTGACCGTCGAGGAGAGTCCCAAGCGCGGCGGGCTGGGCGCGGAGATCGCCGCCACGCTTGCCGAGGAGATGATCGACTTCCTGGTGGCACCGGTGAAGCGGGTGGCGGCGCCGTGCACACCCGCGCCCTTCTCTCCTCCCATGGAGAAGTTCTACGTGCCGGATGCGAAACGTATTGCGCAGGCCGCGCGCGACCTGATCGCCATTTCCTGAGGAGAGCTGCAATGACCTCCCGAGAACGGTTCCTGAAGACTCTCAGCTTCGAGCCCGTGGACGTTCCCTGGTTCCGGGCATACGCCTTCGTGTGGCCGGAAACCGAGGCCGAGTGGAGATCCCAGGGGTACGAGGGACCCGAGCTGGGATGGCACGGGGAAGGGCTCCCGGCCCGATTCGGCCTGGAGGAGCTCCTTCGCGTGGACCCGTGGTACGGCCCGGTTCCCGAATTCGAGCACAAGGTGATCGAAGAGGACGAGAAGACCCGGCTGTACATCAATCATGAAGGCATTCTCATGCGCGAGCTCAAGGAGCACACCGACACGAGCATGCCCCAGTTCGTGAAGTTCCCTGTTGAAAGCAAGGAAGAGTTCGAGGCCTTTGCCGCGGAGCGCCTTCAGCTTTGCCCCGAGAAGCGGTTCCCCGCGGACTGGCGCGCGCGTGTGGCCACGGGGCAGCTGCACGCGGTTGCCGGCGGCGCCAACGTCAAGGCAGTCGGGGGCATGTCTCCGGTCGGCACACCCGCCGCAGTGCCGCCCACTGCCGGCACCCCGTCCGCCGCCGAGGACCCGCCCCGCCTGTGCTGGGCGGACAGGTGGGGCGGGTTCTTCGGCTCGCTGCGGAACATGCTGGGCCTGGAGAACCTCTGCTGCGCATTCTATGACACTCCCGCGCTTGTAGAGCGCATGATGGAAGAGCGCGCGGACTCGATCATCCAGGTCACGGAGGAAGTTCTCAAGCACACTCGGATTGACGTTTTCTGGTACTGGGAGGACATGGCCTACAATCACGCGGCCCTCATCGATCCGAAGATGTATCGCAGATTCGCATTCAAGCACTACCGGCGCGTGAACGACTGGCTGAAGGGAAAGGGCATCCGTCACATCGGGTTGGACAGCGACGGCCAGATCTCCGAGCTCATCCCCATCTGGGTCGATTCGGGAGTCACGCACCTGTGGCCCTTTGAGGTACAATCCGGCATGGATGTCCTGGAGGTGAGAAAGACCTACGGCCGGAACCTCGCGCTCGTCGGCGGCATCGACAAGCGCGCCTGCACGCACGGGTTTTCCGAAATCCACCGCGAAGTCGACCGGGTCATGCCGTTGGTGGAGCAGGGGGGCTACATCCCCGAGCTCGACCACAGCGTGCCCCCGAACCTCTCCTGGCAGAACTTCATCGAATACGTCCGCTACGTGAAGGAGCGGCTCGGNNGCGGCGGGTTTCATGGACGGGTTCTCAAAGGCGGGGCTGGATACGTTCGCGCAGTACGCGAAGGAGCTCGAAAAGGCCGGCCCGGCGATGAACTTCGAGGTCGTGCACTACCCGAAGGCGATGATGACGGTGAACGAGGCCCGGTCCATCCGCGAGGACCTCGATGCGAAAGAGGTAGATTTCCTTCTCCTGTTCCACCCCGCATATATCATCGGGGACAATGTCTACGAGATCATGAAGACCCGTGCGCACATCGGCCTGTGGGCCATCGAGGAACCGCGGGAGGACGGGCCGATGCCCCTGGCCTCCTTCGTGAATCTCGCGCAAAACATGGGCATTGCCCACCAGATGTTCAAGGGCGTCCCGAAGAAGGTGAAGTGGTTCTTCGGCCCGATCGACGGCCCTCTGTTCATGCCGCGCTTCCAGTTAACGGTGAAGGCCCTGCTGGCCGTCAAAAACCTGAAAAACGCCCGCGTCGCGCAGATCGGGAAGCTGGCCGACGGCCACATCAACCACACCCTGGACAATCGGGACGTGTACGCGCGCCTGGGCATCGACGTGAACCGCGACTTCGAAGTGGAGGACGTGATTGCACTCGCGGAGAAGATGCCGGACGCGGAAGCCGCCGCGGAGCTGGAGGCAATCGACCGCGCGTGCGCCCGGCAGCGCATCAGCAACGACAAGATCAAATCCTCCGTGAAGATGGCCCTCGCCGTGAAGAAGCTCGCCGCTGAGCACGACTGGGCCGCCGTGGCCTTCTCCTGCTGGCCCAAGCTGATGCCCCTGAAGGGCATGTCCGGTTGCCTGGTGAACGCGATCCTCAACAACGCGATGATCCCCGGCGGGTGCGAAGCGGATGTCGGCGGCACCGTGTCGATGCTCATCCTGAAGCTCCTCTCGGACCAGACCACGGTGTTGATGGACCTGCCCAAGTTCGACACGGCGGACAACTCGCTCATGATCTGGCACTGCGGGACCGCCCCCTTCGACATGGCCAACAACCGCGGTGTTCTCCTGGAGCGGCACTACTTCGCCGACTACTCCGATGACCCGGGCATGAAGGACTGCGGCCCCATCGTGGACGTCGTCTTCAAACCGGGCGACATGACGGTGTTCCGTGTGGTCGGGGAGGCGGACTCCTTCTACTACTACACCGGCACCTTCTTCGAGGAAGGAAAGAAGACCTACAGCGGGAGCAGGGGCTGGGTAAAGAACCTCAAGCTGTACCGGGAGCCGGTGAAGGTGCTCGATCTCATGAACACCATCATGACCCGCGCCTGGACGCACCACTACCCCATGGTGATGAAGGATGTCAGCGCGCCGCTGGAAGAGCTGGCGTACTGGCTGGACCTGAAACGGGTGCGCAAGGCCGAGTACCGGGACTATCTTTCGGTGGAGTGAGGTGAGGGAATCATCGGTCCCTGATAAATCTCTCCCTCCCATTGATGTCGAACGGGAAATCGCGCACCTGGCGGACACGCGCCGCCAGGCCATGCATCGGCTTGCTTTCTTCGACGCCGAGGTCTGGCTGGGCAAGCCCGTCGGCTTTCCACTTGCCCAGGAAAGCTCCCGGGACGTGCTCGTGAGCGCCTTGGCCGCGCTGGGGATTACGGAGTGCTGCTACTCCCACTGGTCGGGGCACTCGGTCTCCGCCCAGGAAGGGAATCGGGCCCTCCTCGCGGAAGCTCGCGATGCCGGTCCCCGCTTCCATGCGATCTGGACCGGTCTCCCGCTGTTTCCCGCAGAGGATGGCCCCCTGCCCGGCAGATCGGAGACGCCGGGGTCGGTGTGCGGCGTACGCCTGTTCCCCAGAACCCACAACTTCCCGTTGTCCGACTGGGTCGTGGGCGGGCTGTGCGAGTGGCTCATCAGCCAGCGGCTTCCGCTCCTGATCTGGCACGAGGAGACCGGGTGGGACAGCCTGCGCGCGCTGGCGGTCACGTTCCCCGGCCTTACCATCGTGGTGGAAACCCAGGTTCGAAAAGTGTTCTACCACCTGCGGCCGCTTTTTGCCCTCATGAAAGACTGCCCCAACGTGCTGCTGGAGACCTCCAACCTCACGGGCATCGATTCCGTCGCGTTCGCCGTGCACGCCTTCGGCGCCGAACGGCTCCTGTTCGGCTCTTTCCTGCCCGCCAATGATCCGCTCGCGGCGATGGGAATGATCGCCGACGCCGACATGGAGGAAGAGGAGAAGCGCCTCGTGGCCGGCGGCAACCTGCGCCGGCTCATCGAGGGGAGGGCACGGTGAGCGGCGCGTTCATCGTCGACGCGCACCTGCACACCGGCGAGCACGGTCCCTTCTTTGCGCCCGAGAGCGGCGGCAGACGGCTCCGCTCCCTCATGGACCGCCTCGCCATCGAACGCGCCATCCTCGCGGGGAGCTGGGCCGCGCTCACCCGGGGCGGCGAGGCGGCTCTCGCCGACATGCGCCGCGAACACGAGGAGTCGGGCGGGAGGATCCGCTACCTCGGTGTTTTCGACCCGCGGGAGGCGATGGAGTCATTGCGGCTGCTGGAGAAGGCGAAGGGGTGGCCGGGTTTCCAGGGAATAAAGTTGCACCCGTCCTTCCACAGGACCCCCGCGGAGGACCCGTCCTACGAAAGGGCGTGGAGCTTCGCCGCGGACAACGGCCTCACGATCCTCGCGCACAGCTGGAGCCCATCCGAGTACAACCCGGTGCAGGCCCTGTCCCTGCCATCGCGCTACGAAGGACATGTGCGCAGGCACCCCGAGGTGCGTTTCGTGATGGCGCACTGCGGCGGCCGGGGAAGCGGGCGGGCCGAAGCCCTCCGCATGGCCGGCACGCATCCCCGTGTGTTCCTCGATCTCGCGGGCGACATATTCTGCTTTCACCTGCTGGAGACGCTTCGGAATGCGGTCCCCGAGGACCGGATCCTCTTCGGCTCGGACTATCCCTGGCTCGATCCCCGGGCCAACATCAGCCGAGTGCTTCTCGCGGATGTCCCGGACTCCTGGAAGAGGAAGGTGCTGAGGGACAACGCCATCCGCGCGTTCGCGCTGGAGGAGAGACTCTCATGACGCTGAAGCTGGACTCCCACATCTGGTGCCTCGGCACGTACGCCGAGCGGTATGTCCCCGGCGGCTACTTCGACCCGCTCACACTCGACCAGCAGCTGGAGATCATGTCGAGGATCGAGGGGCTGACGGGGCTGTTCGTCTTCTACCCCGCGCACCCGATGCCGTCCGACCCGGACGCCCTGGTCCGGAAGCTGGCGGGCTTCAACTTGAAGGTCTCCAACCTGATGGTGGACTGCTGGGGCGACCGAAAGTGGAAGCACGGGGGTTTCGCCACCACCGACAAGCGCATCCGGAAGGAGACGGTGAAGCTGTTCAAAGACGCCATCGACTTCTCCCGGGCGATCAAGGCGGAAAGCGTCCTCCTATGGCCGGCCCACGACGGATTCGACTACCCGTTCCAGTGCGACTACCGCGACGGCTGGACGCATCTCGTGGAAACCATCCGGGAGGTTGGCGAGCACGACCGGTCGGTGAAGATCGCCGTGGAGTACAAGGCGAAGGATCCCCGCCAGAGACAATACGTAAGCACCGTGGGCAAGCTGATGATGCTCCTGAACGACGTGGCGCTGGACAACGTGACCGGGGTCGTCGACGTGGGCCACGCGTTCATGTGCCAGGAGAACCCTGCGGAGTCCCTCACCATCCTCGATTCCCACGGCAAGCTCGGGCAGATCCATCTCAACGAGAACTACCGGGACGCGGATCCCGACATGATCTTCGGCACGGTCAATTTCTGGGAAAATCTCGAGTTCTTCTATTACCTGAACAAGACCAGCTTCGCGGGCTGGGCGACGATCGATGCCATCATCGCCCGCGACGACAGGGCTCGGACGCTTGCCTTGGCCGTTGCGCTGGCGTGGAAGTACAAGAGAATGGCGGACATCCTGACCGCTCGGTCCGCGGAGATAGACGGCAATCTCGCCGCCTGCAGGTTTGCCGACAATGCGGCGCTGATTTCCGAGCTGCTCCTGAAGGGGTGAGCGGGCCGGCGCCGAACGAGCCTGGTCTACTCCTTCCAGCGGATCACCATGCCCAGGGATCTGGCAGCGGGGTCGAGGAGCATCTCGTAGGCACGCGGCGCCTCGGAGAGCGCGAACTCGTGGGTCACCAGTTCCTCCACCTCCAGGCCGCCCTCCGCGATCAGGGCGAGAGTCGCCTCCAGTCGCTCGCGGGTGCGCGAGTTGGGGCAGTGGAGGGTAAGCTCCTTCGTGCGCAGCCAGTGCCAGTCCACGGCGCTTTCTGACGGCGGGTAGAATCCGTTCATCACGAGATGGCCGCCATAGGCGAGCAGGTCCGCGCACGCGCGCACGGTGCCTGCGGTGCTCGCGGTGTCCAGCGCAATCGCCACGCCCTTCGGGAAGCGCTCCCGCACGAACGCGGAGAGGTCGCCGCGCGAAGCGTCGAACACCTCGTCGGCGCTGTGCCGGGCGGCCGCAGCCAGGCGGTCGGGGACGAGGCCGGACACGATCACCCGTGCCCCGCGGTGCCGGAGCACCTGGGCGGCATACTGTCCGACCAGGCCTTCGCCTATCACTACCGCCGCGTCGCCCGTCTGCAGCGGCGGCTTGCTCGCCCCATTGTACCCCACCTGGGCCAGCAGGAGGCCCGAAGCCTCGCGCGTGGACACGGAGTCGGGGAGAGGTATCACCGCGGCCCTTGCCGCCACGTGCAGGCCCACGTGACCGCCCCACCACGACCCCTTGAAGTCTTCCGGTGAGCGGCAGTTCCTGCTGAAAACGCGGTTGCCGGGTTTCAGGTCTTTCACGCCACGGCCGACATCCCGGACGATCCCTGCTGCCTGGTAGCCGGGAACGTGGGGAAACGCAAGGGGCGCTTCGCCGGGGATGGTGAGCGTTCCGGTCAGGCACCACCGCTCAGTGCCCGGGCTCACTGCCGTGTACTCGACCTCGATGAGCACGTCGTCGCCCTGCATCTCGGGAATCGAAAGCTCGTCGACGACCGCGCGCCCTGGCTGGGGAAAAACGATTGCCCTTGTTTTCATTCGCCTGCCCTGTCACGGATTGAGAGAAAAAAATGGGCAGGCCGGTTGGCCTGCCCGGGAAGGCCCTGGCCCCCCCCTACTTCTTCATCTTTGCTTCGTAGTCCGCCTGGAACTTGTCGATCGTGTCCGGCGTGAGCAGCGCGACGTCGACCGGGACCACCGCGTCCTCGTATTTCTCACCGGCCCAGATCTTCTTCAACAGCTGGACGGCCGCGTAGCCGATGTTGTACGGCTGCTGCGCAATGTCGGCGGCCATGATGCCGTCCCGCATCGCCTGGATTTCCTCGGGGTCGCCGTTGTAGCCGACCACGACGATGTCCTTGCCGGCTGCCTTGATGGCGTTCGCCGCCCCAACGGCCTCGCGGCCGCTGCAGACGAACACCGCCGCGAGGTCAGGCACCGCGGACAGCATCTGCTGCATCGTGTCGTAACCGCCCTGGGCGGTCGCGTCCTGCACGATCAGCTCGGATGCCACGGTGTAGCCAAGCTTCTTGGCCTCAGCGATGAAGCCGTCGCCCCTTCCGCGGGCATAGGTCCACTGCGGCTGCACGGTGCCGACTCCGACCATCTTGGACGTCGAGCCCTTGGCCTTCAGCGTCTTGTCAATGAAGTCCATTGCCATCTGTCCGCCCTTGTAGTTGTTGGAGATCAGTAGGGCGTTGACCGGTCCGGACTTGCCGATGTCCGCGCACACGACCGGGATCTTGGCGGCGCGCGCCTTGGTCACCGCGGGGCCGATGGCACCCGGGTCAACCGGCGTGATCACCAGTCCGTCCACTTTCTGCCCGACCAGGGAGTTGATGTCGTTCACCATCTTGTCTGCCTTCTGGTTCTGGTCGATCATGATGTACTTGTAGCCGAGGTCCTTGCAGGCGTCCCGCACGCCCTTTTCAATGGCCTGGAAGAACGTGTACTCCATGGTCCACAGGGAGAACCCCACGGTCTTCGGCGCGGCGAACGTCCCGCTGCCCGCGACGACCGCGAGCACGAGCACGACCAGCATGAGCTTCTTCATCACCATACCTCCTAAAAGTTTTTTCGGAATCGAGATTCAACGAACGGGTCCTGTCCCTCATCCTCCTTCCACTCGCCCGGCCGGTCAGGTGTCCCGCTGCCCCAGAACGGCGGACTTTACTCTGTTGATGCCCACTGCGAAGATCAGCACGAACCCGGTGGCCACATACTGCCAGTAGGAGTTGACCTGGACCATGGCCAAGCCGCTCTGCATGTAGGTGAGGAAAAGCGCGGCGAAAAGGGCTCCCAGGAGGTTCCCGTTGCCGCCCGTGAGCGCCGTCCCGCCGAGGACCACGATGGTGATCACCTGGAACTCGTAGCCCTGCCCGGTCATGCCGGGGTTCACGCTGCCGAGGTAGGAGGCAGTCACAACCGTTGCGATGCCCACGAAGAACCCCACAAGGGTGAAGACGGCGGTCTTGATGAAGTCCACGTTGATGCCGGAAAGCATCGCGGCGTTCCGGTTCGTCCCGACGGCGATGACATAGCGCCCGAAAGAGGTCTTGCGAAGCACATACACGGCGGCGGCAAAGCAGAGCGCCATGAGGAGAATGGGTGACGGAATTCCCAGGATGCTCCCGCTTCCGATGGAAAGCCAGAAATCGTCCTTGATGTACACAGGCGTGTTGGTGGTGTAGATGTACGCCAGGGCCCGATAGACGAACTGCATGCCAAGGGTGGTGATGAAGGCGGGGATGCGCAGCTTGGTGACGAACACGCCGTTGATGAACCCGCAGATCGTCGCCACCGCTATGGTGATCAGCATCGCCGCAGGGCTGCCGATCCGCGTGACCATGGACGCCCCAAGAACACCGGCCAGGGCGGACATGGATCCGATGGAGATGTCGAAATCCCCGCTCATGATGCAGAACACCATTCCGATTGAGCCGATCCCCACCAGGGAGGAGAAGGAGAGGTTG
>PMZS01000248.1 GCA_003170115.1 Spirochaetaceae bacterium | reverse complement strand
GATATCCATCCTGCGGATGGGGAATCGGGTGATGTTGGTGACCTCGGAGGTAAGGATCTTCTCATTCGGGATCCGGACGAAGAGGTTGTCAAAGGTGCGGATCTTGATGGAAAGCAGGTCGATGGACTGGATGATGCCCGTGGTCCCCCCGATCTTGATCACGTCGCCGATCTTGAAGGGCTTCTCCGAGATCAGGAAAAGGCCGCTGATGATGTTCGACACGCTGGTCTGGGAGGCAAACCCGACCGCGATACCGACGATTCCGGCGGCGCCGAGAAGAGCGGTGAGCTTCACGCCCAGCTCTCCAAGGACCGCCATGAGCACGAGGAAGAACCCGGTGTAGCTGATGATCTTTCGGACGATCATCTGCCGCTGCAGAGTGGACTTCTTCATGACGTAGCGCTGCGTGACAACGGCAAGGAGGCGCACGAGAACGAGGCCGAACACGACCGTGATGGCAACGCGCAGCCCGCGCGTCAGGACATCAGGTGAGAGCGTGCCGAGCCAGGTCTTGATCTGCGTGACGAACATGCGGTGAACCCCTTGTTCAGAAGTCGGTGAAGTACTTCAGCATTCCGAATGTCCTTCGGATGTTCCATCCCGTGGAAGGCAGCCGCGCCTCGGACAGCGGCACCATGCCCTCCTCGAAACCGGGCGGCGTGTGAATGATCTCCATCTGCGTCGCCTGGTCGGGCCCCTTGAACACGGCGTGGAGACTGTTCGTCCACAAGTGCCGTGTGCCTCGGAAGATGCTCAGGTTTTCGACGTGGAGGCAGATCTTCTGGAACTCGAGATCGCTTTCCGAATCGTTCTCGATCATCAGGGGGCAGACAGCGCGGTCCGCGACGGGCTCCACGGATTCGATGGAGTGATGAAGCCGGGTGGCAAGGCCCCAGCAGAGATCCCCGTTGACCGGGTCCCCGAACCAGGTCCGGCTGAGCACACTGAGCGGTTCCTCGAACACTTTGGCCGGACGGTGCCCGCCGGTGGACAGGCGGAACCAGACAGGAAGCTCGAGGAAAAAGATCGTGCTCTGACCGGGCAGGAGCGTGAGAGCCCTGTCAGGTCTCATCACGACGGGCCGGTCGGGAAGGACGGGGGCCGGCTGCATCGCCCGGCTGTCCCGGTGCAGGTAATGCCGCCACTGCGACGAGGCGGGCTTCTGCGAGCGGGAAACGATCCGGTAGGAGGCGCCTCCATTCCCCCGTGTCTCGGGCAGGGAAAGGACATGCCATTCGGTTTCGATCCGCTCCACCCAGATGCTCCGCAGGGGAAAGCGCCACATTGCGCACCTTTTCTGCGGAATTTCGACAGGGTTCCAGACCGCGATCCCGGTCTTCTCCATTTCGCCTCGCTTACCCTTCTTTTCGGCTCCTTTTCAGCAGGACGATACCGAATACAAGGAGAAGCACGGGGATGACGAGCGCGTTCAGCGGGAAGCTCACGGAGAGCAGGGCGAGGGTCCATCGGCTGAACGGCTCGGAGAACAGGTGCAGCACGCCCACGACCCCCGCAAGGAAGACGACCCAGCCGAGGGTCCGCGTGTTCAGGAGCACCCTTTCCCAGACCGTCTTCATCATCCCGTCGTCCGATCCGTCCGCTTCACGGCCGCTTCTCTGGGCGTCGGCGATGGCCATCGCATCGAAAACGGCATAGCTGACGAACAGGACGCACAACGTCGGCACCAGGTAGGCGGTAATCCAGTACATGCCGGTCGAATCGGAGTAGAGGATGGTGAGGAACAGTGTCACGATGAGAAGCCCCATGAGGACAAAACCCTTCCCGATCAGGCCGAGGAACATGTGGCCGGCGCCGGGGACAACGCTGAGACAACCGGCGGCAAGCTTGCGCCATCCCGGGTGCACGCGGGTGCCCGCACCGCTCTTTGCCACGATCCTCGAGAGGCAGTCACGGCACCAGGTGCGGTGATCCAGCTCGACCGAACATACGGCGCAAAAATGCCTGCCGCACACGACACACTCGGCGAGAGCCTCGACCCGCGGGTGGTTTGCGCATTTCATTCCTGGTTTCCTCCGATGTGAGCTTCGCCCAGGGCGCCCTGGACTGCGCGGCCCGCGCCGAGAAGCGCGTTCTGAACGGTGGCCGAAGGCCCGGCGCCGAGGGCCGCGTCTGCACCGCTGCCGATGAGCGTGGGGTAGGCCCCATGCGGAACGAGAAGGCTCGCCGCGAGCACCGCGGCAGCGAGCATGAAGCTGAGGCCGAGACTTCGGTACATCCGGGAGACCGTCGGGCGTGTCGTGCGTATCGCCAGAGACTCCCTGTGGACTGCCTCCATCACCCTCTGGGTGAATCCGTGCGGAGCACGCACCTCAACACGGGCGCCTTCGAGGTATTTCTCGAGCCATTTGTCTCCCGGTTCTTTCACACCCCACCTCCCACGCCCGCCCGCTTGAGCCTCTCCTTGAGCAGTTTCCTCGCCCTGTACAACCGGGTCTCGACGGTCTTCATTGGCACCTCGAGGACCGCAGCGATCTGATCATAGGACAGCTTCTGGTAGTAGAGGAGTATGAGGACGACGCGGTATTTCTGTTCCAGCCCATTGAGCTCCTGACGTACTTTCTGTTTTTCTTCCGCTGCCAGGAGCCCTTCCTCCTGGCCGACCCTGCCGTCGGCCAGGTCGGCAGCGTCATCGATTGCCATCGGCGCTCGTCCCGGTTTCTTGTTTTTCCGAAGCCAGTCCGCACAGAGATTCCACGTGATCCGGTACAACCAGGTGGAAAACCGCGCGTCGCCTTTGAACCCGGCCAGCCCCCGGTAGGCGTGGAGAAAGGATTCCTGCGCCAGGTCCTCCGCATCCCCGGCACGGCGAACGAACCGCATTGCCATGCTGTAGACCGGATCCTGGTATCGCCGCACCAGCTCGGTAAAGAAACGGGTCTCTCCCCCGCGAACGCGCTCGATAAGCTCATCGTCCGTCTCCACTGCAGCCTTGCGCTCCCCGGCACCGTTTCACCATATCCGCGGGCAAACCCCGCTGTCAAACGTGTTCGACGCGTCGGTTGCGGGAAACACTTCACGCTGAGGAAGGGGATGACAGGGTTGTAACAGAAGGAAGGCAGATTCCTGAAATCTTCGCCCGAAGACTCTATGAACCGGGGGAAAGCTTCCGCGGGGTCCGGCTTCCGAGAGAACCGCTCAATCCACCCCGCAGAATCCCGAGCCGCACTTGCCCAGGTCACAGCCGCATCCCCCGGTGTGGCACGACGGCACCGCGTCCACCGGTTTTCCCATGTGGGCAGCGAAAAGGCTGAGCTTTTTCACGACCTTTTCACTCTCGCAGGTCGGACATGCAATGCGGGTATCGGACCTCACCAGGAGCTCGAAGGCGTTCCGGCACGACGTGCATTCGTATTCGAAGATCGGCATGGCTTACTCCCGTCTCATATCGCGATCGCTGCGACAGATCACGCGGATGCGCTTGTACAGGCCGTCCCCTTCGCTCACGGTCTCTATATCCCCGTAGCGGGCGAGGGAGGTATGGATGAGCCGCCGCTCGAAGGGGTTCAGAGGCTCCAGAAGCTGCGACTCGCGGCTCCGGCGCACCTGGTCGGCGACCTGGTTTGCCATGCGGAGAAGGGAGCGCTCCCTCCGGCTCCTGTAGTCCTGCGTGTCCAGAACGATCCTTGTCGTCTCCCCGCCCATCCTGCCCGCGGCGAGGTTGACGATGAACTGCAGGGCTTCCAGTGTCTTTCCCTGCTTGCCAATGAGGATGCCGGAGCCGTCGCTCTGGATGTCCAGTCCCAGGCGGCCCTCTTCGCGGAAGTTTACCGTGATCTCGGCAGGGAATCCCATCCGGTCCAGCAGCCCCCGAGCAAACTCTATGACCTTCGCCTCGAACTCGCCGTTGGAAGCCGCGGGGAGGCTGCGCCGGGCGGAACGCTGCTCCGGAGGGCCTTCCTCCAGGCCGGCCTCTTCCTCGTACTGCTCGCCTTCCTCGTGCTCCTCCAGGAGGTGCACGCGGATCTTCACCTTGCCGCCACGGAAGAGAATACCGGGCTTCTTCGCCTCCACGATTTCGAAATCGATCTCGTTCCTGTCGAGACCCAGTTCCTCGATGGCCCGGTCGATGGCCTCTTTCTCGTTTCGACCCTCGAATTCCCTCACAATCATGTCAGCCTCCTTGATCCCGGATTGCTGCCGCCACGGTATTCCGTGGCATTTGGGCCGCCACGGTATCCCGTGCAGTTCCGTGGCGGCAGCTCATTTGCCCGTCTTTTCCAGGGCTTTCGCGCCGGGCTTGGCGCTGCCTTTCACGTACACCTGGGTCTGGTCGGACTGCGCATCCTTCTTCTTTCTGAGATTGTTGATGTACATCTGCTGAGCGGTGGAGAGGATGTTCTGGACGGTCCAGTACAGGACAAGCCCCGACGGCATATCGTAGAGGATGAAGAGGAAAACAACGGGCAGCGCATACATCATCAGCTTCGCCTGGCCCCCTCCCTGTTGAGGGGCGGAGGACGGCTGCGTGAACTTGCTGGAGATGATCTGGCTTGCCACCATCAGCAGGGGCAGGGCGCGCAGCGCGGTCCAGCCCACGAGGGGAATGGCGAACCCGAACGTGAAAATCGCCTCGGGAGCCGAGAGGTCGGGTATCCATCCGGGGATGAACATGGCTCCGCGGAGCTCGAAATGGCTGTTGAGGAGGTTATACAGGGCGAAGAATACCGGCATCTGCAGGAGGAGGGGGAGACACCCCGAGAGGGGATTGACCTTTTCCCGCTTGTAAAGAGCGGCGATCTCCTGGTTCATCTTGTCGGGCTTGTCCTTCAGCCGGGCGCGGATCTCGNNGTTGAGCGCCGCCATTTTCGCCATTGACTCCGAGCTGCTGAAGGTGAGGGGAAGGAACACGAGCTTGGTGACGAGAGTGAGCAGGATGATGGCTATCCCGTAGTTGGGGATGAGAACATAGAAGAAGTCCAGGATGTACTTCATGATGTTCGCGAGCCACCCGATGAGGATCGAGGAGGTGACCACCTCGTCCGCATGCAAACCCGAGATGGCGAACTGGTTCTTCGACGAATCGTTGTAGTTGCTGAGTATCTCCTTCTTCATGGGCCCGAGATAGAAACGGAAAGTGTCGGTAGTCGACGCGCTCTGCAGGGGAGGACGCTCGAATGAGATTGACGATCTCTCGAAGCCCGGCACCAACGGGCGTGAATCGAAAACGACACGGTACGGGGTGCCATCGGGAACGGCGATCGCCGTGAAGTATTTGCCGACAACGCCGGTCCACGTGAAGCGCTTGTCCAGCTCCTTCGAAAAGCCCATCTTCACGCCCGGATCCTGGCGCTTGTTCTCTGCCCAGTACGCGTAGTTGCGGAATTCGTTCCTGCCGTCCAGCTTCAGGTAGTGAGGACCGATCTGCGGACCCATGGTAAGCGTGTAGGCAAAGCCGCCGAAGTTCAGGCTGGGGAAATCGTTCACCGAGTTCTGGATCGTCACGCGCAATTCGAAGAGATATTCATCCTTGTCGAACACGTAGGTCTTGTGGAGTGTGAAAGGCACACCTGTCGGTGAAAGGAAGGTCCGGGAAAAATCGTAGGTGCTCTGGTTCGTGCCGCTTGATTCTTTCAGCGTGAACGGCACGGTGAGCTGTTCAGATGTGTAGTCGCCAAACGACAGGGCAAAGGGCATTTCTCCCGTTGTCCCCGCCGGGGGCAGGAGGAACATCTCCACGGGTGATCCGTCCAGGTTCTTGTATTTCTTCAGCTTCACCTGTTTCAGCGTCGCGCCGTCCGTCGCGAAAGTGAGAACGTACAAGTCCGTCTCCCTGTCGAAGGTGCCATGCTGCGTCTCAGGCGGAGCGGAGTCCGGAAGCGGCACGACCTTGCCCGACACTGCAGCCGTTGAAGGGGCCGACCCGGCCGTCTGCGCCGAGGTCTGGGCGCCGGCTGCCTGCCCGCTCGTTGCCGTGGTCCCCGAGGCCTGGGCACCCGCGGCTGCGGGTTCCTGGGACTGGGCCTGCGGGGCCGAAGTCTCGGGAGCAGTCACGGGTTTCGGAGGCGAGAGCAGGGGGGTGATCAGCATTCCTGCGACGATGATCACCACGGAGATAACGACGGCCAACAATGTTTTCCTGTCCATAATTCCTTCTTTTCAGGGAACAGGGTCGTACCCACCCGCATGAAAGGGGTGGCACCGGAGAAGCCTCCGGGCAGCGAGGTACGATCCCTTGAAGAAGCCATGCTTGAGCAGGGCGTCCTTTGCGTACTGCGAGCAACTGGGAACAAAACGGCACGAGGCGGGAAGCCCGGGGGAGATGACCTGCTGGTAGATGCCGATGAGGAAAAGCGCAATGTATTTCATCGGGGTCTCATCACTCCGCGGCCCGCAGACCCGCCCGTCCGACAAGCTGCCGCATGGAAGCGCACCTGTCGGTGAATGTCGCGCCGAATCGCACGATGAGGAAGAGCAGGTCGTTACCCGAGGAGATCGTTTCTTTCAGGGAACGATACGCTTCCCGCGTGATCCGCTTCTCCCGATTCCGTCGGACCGCTCCCCCGCATCCACGGGCAACGACCACCGCGAAACGGTTTTCCCGGCTTCCGTTGCTCCTGTACAGGAGCTTCACTCCCCGGCCTTCGATCCTTGCGGCAGAGGAGAACAACTCCCTGATTTCGCTGTTTCTGCGGAGCCTGTCCTTCCTAGAAAGGCTTCTTCTCATCAGAGGCCGTGAGCTTCACCCGCCCCTTGGCGCGCCTGCGCTTCAGAACGAGCCGTCCGCCCTTGGTGGCCATGCGTGCGCGAAAGCCGAACTTTCTGGTCCTCTTGGTCTTGCTGGGCTGATAGGTCCGTTTCATCGAAAAATGCTCCTTGCTTATCCTGACGAGCAGGTGTTCTTGTCACGGGGTGTTGCGTGGAGAATATAGATTGGATGCCGCTCCCTGTCAACGGTCAGACCTGCCCTGGCCGCCCACCCGGACGCGAATTCCGTCCACGGACGCCAGTGGAACCGCTTTCCGGGCACCCTCCAGGAGAGCATCCTGGCGGAGCCGCAGCATCTGGAG
>PMZS01000100.1 GCA_003170115.1 Spirochaetaceae bacterium | reverse complement strand
TAGAGCATGCGGCTCATATCCGCAGTGTCAAGGGTTCGAGTCCCCTCGCCGCTACTACCCTCCCAACGATCGTGGAGTGAGTTCTGAAAAAGCCAGACTTTGGACTGGCGCATCTTCAGAAAGAGGAATCACGTGGAAAAACGATCCGTCCTGGTCACTGGTGCATCCTCGGGAATCGGAAAGGAGTGCGCCCTCCTCCTTGCGTCTCTTGGTTTCCAGGTATTTGCCGGAGTGAGGAGGGTGCAAGACGCAGAAGCGCTCACGTCAGCGGGGCATGCCTTGCTTCTGCCCGTCATGATCGATGTCACGGTTCATGCGTCGATCCAGTCCGCTTTGCAGAGCGTCCGGGCGGCGCTTTCGGCCGATGCGTCATTTGCACTCGTGAACAATGCGGGCATCACGGTCGCCGGTCCGCTGGAGGTGCTGCCAATTGACTCCTTACGACAGCAGTTCGAAGTGAACGTAATAGGGCAGATCGCGGTGACGCAGGCATTTCTTCCGCTGCTCCGGGCACGGAAAGGCAGGATCGTAATCATGGGATCGGTGCTGGGAAGGATTTCTCCGCCCCTGGTTGCTCCCTACGCCGCGGCCAAGTTCGCCCTGGAAGCCCTCACTGACTCGCTTTCACAGGAGCTGCGCAAGTGGGGTATCCGCGTGGTCCTTCTGGAACCGGGCAACATCGCCACCCCGATCTGGGAGAAATCGAAGGACCGAGTGCTTGAAATACTGGACGCGCTTGACCCTGGGCGCCGTGAGCTCTACAGCGAGTCGCGCGCGGACATCGAAAGACTCGCGAGAGCATTCACACGCTGGGGCATCGCCTCGGCTCGCGTCGCAAAGACAGTTGCGAAAGCCCTGACCGTCCGAAATCCGCGCACGCGCTACCGCGTGGGGCTGGACTCGAAATTCCTGAGCACCTTCTCCCCCCTGGTCCCGGACCGCCTTCGCTACTGGCTCACGCGCCGGGTACTTTCACTCAAGTAACGTTCGACAACGGCAACAGCTTTCTCCACTCCCCTCTCGTTCGCGATCCGCGCGGCGATTTCCCGGCTGCGGATGCCGACCTCCGGAGAGCCGACGACGGATTGGATGGCGGCTGCAAGGCCGTCTGAGGTCAGGTGTTTCTGTGCAACCGGCCGCGGGGCCACGCCGAGTTTGTGGAGCCGAAGACCCCAGAACAACTGGTCGTAGAAGTAGGGCACGACGACGGACGGGATGCCGGCACGAAGCGCGGCGGCCGTGGTTCCGGCCCCTCCATGATGTACCGCAGCGGCGACTCGCGGGAACAGCCACTCGTGCGGGACGCTCTCTACGGGAAAAACGAATTCCGGCAGCTCGGTGTGCCGTATTCCTCCCCACCCGGACGCGAAAACTGCACGTACTCCCGCAAGTCGGACCGCACTGAGAACCGTCTCCAGTGTCCGTTCCGGGTTCAAACCGACCATACTTCCGAATCCCACGTAGACGGGCGGGGGACCTGCGCGCAGAAAGTCGACAAGCGGCACAGGCGGCCGCCAGTTCGGGTCGGGCTCGGTGAACCAGTAGCCGCAGACCGTCGCTGATGACGGCCAATCAGCCGGGGAGGGAATGACGGATGGACTGAAACCGTAGAGCCACGGCACACCATCGCGTATCATTCTGCGGAGTGGATTTCGAATGGGAAGCGGGCCAAGGTTTGGCTGGCTCCTGCGCCATTTGTTCATGTGGGAGCGGAATATCTGCCAGAGTATCTGGAAGGCCACTGATCCGCTGATCCGATTGACGATTCCTCCCTGCAGCGGAAGGGAGGGAGCGAAGAGGGTCGGGAAGGCGCGTGTCGGGTGATACGGAGCGGCGGCCGTCGGTATGCCAGGTATTCCCAGCGCTTCGGCGACCGTGTGACCGGAAATCGACAGCGGCACATTGTACAGCAGAGCATCGTATCCGCGGCACGCGGCCAGGGCATCGTCGTTCACGCGCTCGATGAGTTCCTCGGCCGCGCGCGAAAACCCTTTGATGAGCATGTGGATCTTGTCCGCTGAGTCCATCCAGGACTGGCCGATATCCCCACGGATGACCTCGAACGGATCGATGTCAACCGGCGCGAAGTCCAACCCGCAGTGATCAGCGAGCCATTTGAAGGCTCCCAGCGTGACGAGTCTCACGCTGTGGCCCGCGGCGGCAAGTCCGGCTCCAAGGGCCGCGGAAGGCCGAACGTCGCCCTGGGAGCCGACTGCAAGGATTGCTATTCTCATGTCTGGGTCTTTCTCCAACAGTCAGGGAATGGGCTATAGTATCAGAAGCACGTTTCGTTGTATATTGCCCCGGTATAATTACCTATAAGTGGCCTGTCAGCGGCCCGCGCACGATTTTTGCAACCTTGAAGGAGCGAGCAGGAATGAAGATTGATTCCATAGGAGTGCGGATTCCCACAAGAAAGATAACGAACGATGACGTTTTGCAGATGCTGGAACAGTACAGCCCTGAGGCGTCAACCCTCCTGGTGAAGACCTATCAGCGCATCGTGCGCGGGCTCTTCAGTGCCGCGGGCTCCCAGGTCCGGCATGTGAGGGACGAGGAAAAGGGCGAGAAGGCGAGCACGTTCATCATCGGAGCAATGACTGACGCGCTGGAGAAGGCCAACCTGAAAGCGGAGGACATCGACCTCCTCATTTACTGCGGCGTAGGCAAGGGATTCCTGGAGCCCGCAAACGCGTATCTCTATGCGCAGAAGCTGGGGATGACCGCATCATGCTTCGACATTGTCGATGCGTGCATGAGCTGGATCCGGGCCCTGGAGATTTCATACGAGTTCTTCAAGAGCGGCAGGTACAAGCACATCATGATCGCCAACGGGGAGTTCAACATCTACCACGGCTTCCCGGACAACTTCAAGATCAGGGATCTTCGCCAGGTGGAATATACGTTCCCCACCTACACCATTGGCGAAGCGGCCTCCGCGACCATCCTGAGCCCCTCGGACCACGAATGGAAGTTCGCCTACAAGTCGGTGCCGGCCCTCGCGGACCTGTGCACGATCCCCCTCGCCGGCTGGGACAATTTCGTGGAGCCCGGCAAACGCCTGGGCAAGAACGGGCTGTACAACTTCGTCTCCTACGGAAGGGAGCTGTTCGACGCCGCCCGCAAGTACCTGGCACCGCTGGTGAAGGAGCTTGTGAAGGACCTCAACGATCCGGACATCTACTTCCCGCACGCAGCCTCGGATGCCGCCTACCTTGCGGCCAGCAAGGACAACAGCCTCCCGATTGAGAAGATGTTTGCCGAAGTCTTCCCGAATTATGGAAACCTCGTCTCGGCAAGCATCCCCGTCGGAATGGATATGGCGTTGAAATCAGGGAGACTGCACCGCGGAAGCAAGGTGGTGTTCTGCCCGGCGAGCGCCGGCATGGTGTACAGCGCGGTGCAGTTCGTGTACTGATACTCCAGCCGTGAAAAAGGAACCCCCTCCCGGCGCGGCCAGAAGCCCCCGCCCCGGAAGCCCGCGCGGGCATCAGCGCCGAATTCGCATATCACGACGGGCTTGTCCGGTTTCGAATTCTCGAGCAGACGCGGGAGCTTCTCGAAGTCCGGGTCGTACCAGCCGTAGTATTCATTCACCCCGATAATGTCGAGGACTTCAGTCAGGCGATCACGAATGGCCAGCTTCTCGTTGTCCACAAGGCAGGCGGCGGATACAGGGCGTGTCCTGTCAAGGGAGCGCACAAGGGCGGCAAGGCGAGACATGAAAGATAAGCGCTCGTCGGAGTCGGCATTCTCGTTGCCGACGGACCATATGGCTACCGAGACCCGGTTTCGGTCTCGAAGAACGAGCTCGGCAGTCTGGTTCTCCGCGTCCGCCAGGACCGCGGGATTGGCGAAATCGATGGCCCAGTAGACGGGGACCTCGGCCCAGAGGAGGACGCCTTCCTCATCGGCAATGCGCGCAAAACGACCGTCGTGGGGATAATGTGCCAGGCGAATGTAATTGCAATTGAGCTCTTTCACGTGCGCGATCGTGGAGCGTATTGTCGCCTCATCAGTCGACTTGCCCATCGTGACATGATCCTCATGGACGCAGATGCCTTTGAGGCAAGTGGGCTTGCCGTTGAGGAGCATGTCCCGGCCCCGGACGCGGATCTCTTTGAAGCCGATCTGGTCGCGCACCCGGTCCTCGCCGCAGGTAAGCTCGAAGCGGTAGAGCCGGGGCGAGTCAGTGGACCAAGGCTCGGGGCGAGCGGGGATCCGGACGCTTCCGCCGCCGTTGCGCACGGGTACGGCGACGTCCAGGTCCAGATCGGGAATTCGCACTGTAGATGAAAAATGTAGAAGGGCAAGGGTCAAGCCTTTTCCGGTTAAAAGGAACCGTTGTTCCCGTCCCCCACCACGACCTGAGCGGAAATCATTACTGAACCAGTGACTCCTGCCGTGTGAAGGTGACGAAAACTATTGCTTCGTCGTCGCCCCGCGTAATCCGTCGTCAGCAGGTGTAGCTCTCGAAGCGAGTTGGATCAAGAGCTATACTGCCAGGCGTGGCCACATCCGAGGCGTGAGCGTATTCGTGTATGCCCCGAAAGTATGAAAGTTGCGAGTTTTATTATAAACTTGCGCGGGTATGCCCCGGCATCCACGGGTAAGGAGTAGGAAGCTATGAAGCCTTGGATCCTGAGGTCCCTCGCAGCGGTTTTTGCCGTGGTCGCCGGCCTGGTTGCAGCACCGGCTTCGATCTCTGCGGACGGACCTCCGCAAACCCCGATCCTTCGCCTCGAGCTCGGCATGCATTCTGCGACGGGCAGGCAGGTCGGGACGGACGCCCAGGGCCGTTTCGTCATCACTTCCTCCGATGACAAGACAGCGAGGCTCTGGGACGCCTCAAGCGGCCAGCTCTTGCGCATTTTCCGCGTCCCCTCGGAGGTGGGCTCGCCAAACGGCCAGCTCTACGCGAGCGCCCTCTCGCCGGACGGGCGCATCGCCGCTATGGGAGGCTACGACTGGGAGGGTACGGTCTACCTCTTCGACCGCCAAAGCGGCCAGATGATCAAGCGCCTCTCCGGCCTTGGAAGCGGCGTCAACAGGCTGCAATTCACGCCCGACGGCCAGTACCTCGCCACGTCCTTCGGGCGTGGTGGCTTTGCCGTGTGGCGCTGCCGCGACTGGTCCCTGCTGGGCGTGGACAAGGAGGTAGATGAAAGGGGCTATGGCCTGGATTTCGTCCGTCGCGACGGGGCCTGGACCATGGCGGCATGCAACTACGATGGCAAGATCCGCTGCTACCGTTTGGGGAACAGCCTGGAGAAGCTCTACGAGTACGACACGGGGACCGGCAGGCAGCCTTACGGCCTGTCCTTCAACCCTGACGGCAGCCTGCTCGCCGTCGGCTACAACGATTCTGCCCTGGTCCAGGTTCTCGCGGTCACCTCGGATCAGATGTCGCTCGCCTACACTCCCGAACTGTCGAACTGCTCGGCGACCAACCTCGCGGTGGTCCGCTTCAGCCAGGACGGGGAGACCCTCTCTGCCGGTGGCCGCTGGACGCCTGGCGGGGCCGCCGTGCTCCGCATCTGGAGCGAGGCAGGCACGGGACCTTACCGCGACGTAAAGACCGGCGGGACCGATACGATTATGGACATGGAGGCCCTGCCGGGCGGCAGACTCCTCATCGGAGAAGCCGACCCCTTCTGGGCAATCCTTGACGCCTCGGGCGCGACCAAGACGAGCGTGGGCGCACCGATCATCAACTTCAGAGAGACGGAGAAGACCTTCAAGCTGGGGCTTGGCGGCAGGGCCATCTCCTTCAACGGAAAAGAGGGGGCCTCCAGCCCTCTGAGCTTTGACACCGCAGCCCGCAGCCTCCTCTCAAGCCCTCCCCCTTCGGACTGGACCCTCCCCGACGCCACCAGCCTCAAGGTGGAGAACTGGGAGAATCGCTTCAACCCCGGCCTTGACGGGAAGCCGCTGGCCATCACGAAAATGGAGTTGTCCCGTTCACTCGCCATAGCCCCCGGAGCGAAGCAGTTCGTCCTGGGTTGCGACTGGTACCTCTACTCCTTCGACGGGGATGGGAAACAGCTCTGGAAGAAACCCATCCCAGGCGTCGCCTGGGGCGTGAACATCTCCGACGACGGCCGGCTGGCCGTGGCAGCCCTCGGGGACGGGACTGTGCGCTGGTACCGACTCATCGACGGTCGGGAGCTCCTCGCTCTTTTCCTCCATCCCGACGGCAAAAGGTGGGTGCTCTGGACCCCCTCGGGCTACTATGATGCAAGCCCGGGCGGAGAGGACCTCATCGGCTGGCAGGTCAACAACGGGATGGACGCCGCCGCGGACTTCTACCCCGCGGCCCGCTTCCGCAGCACCTACTATCGCCCCGACGTGGTCAACCTTGTGCTCACCACCCTCGACGATAGGCGGGCCCTTGCGTCGGCCAATTCCCAGGCGGGCAGGCGACAGGACTTTGGCTCCATCCTGGACAAGCTTCCTCCCACCGTGGTCATCACCAGCCCCGACCAGGGAAGCGTTTTCAGCACGGGCACACTTAGCCTGCATTACCGCCTGAAGGCTCCAGATGATGCCCCTGTCACCTCGGTCAGGGCCCTGGTGGACGGCCGGCCGATCCAGGGCGCGCGAGGCCTCAATGTGGTTGCCGCCCCGAACGCAGACCAGATAGAGTTGAACCTCCCCTCCCGCGACTGCACGGTATCCCTGATCGCCGAGAACAAGAACGGCCCGTCGGAGGCAGCGAGCGTCAGGCTGTTATGGAAGGGGGCCGCGGCGGCCCCGGACGAGTTTGTCATCAAGCCCAAGCTGTACGTGCTTTCAGTCGGCGTCTCCGCCTACCAGAAGCCGGACTACCAGCTGAAATACGCCGCCAAGGATGCGCGCGACTTTGGGGCTCTGCTGAACAAGGGCAGCCCCTTGTTCCGGGGTGTGGAGACCAAGGTGCTCACGGACGCCGGTGCCGACAAGGACGACATCCTCGACGGTCTGGACTGGATAGAGAAGCAGACGACGAGCAAGGACATTGCGGTGATCCTCTTTTCGGGCCACGGCTTCAATGACTCCAACGGCGACTACTACTATCTGCCCGTGGAGGCGGACATCGACAGGCTGAAGCGCACGGGGGTGCCCTTTTCCGACATCAAGTCGACGGTGTCCCACATTGCGGGCAAAGTCCTGTTTTTCCTCGACACCTGCCATTCGGGCAACCTCATGGCGGGCGGGCGCAAGGCCGTGGGGTCCGAGCGGGACATCGTGGGCATCATCAACGAGCTGACCTCAGCGGAGAACGGTGCTGTTGTCTTCGCCTCCAGCACGGGCAACCAAGTCTCCTACGAGGATCCTGCCTGGGGCAACGGCGCCTTCACCAAGGCGCTCCTGGAGGGCCTGACGGGAGCGGCCGCCTACGGGCAAGGGGGACGGGTGACGGTGAACATGCTTGACCTGTACCTCTCCGAGCGGGTGAAACAGCTCACCGGGGGCAAACAGACCCCGACGACGACCAGGCCGCCCAACGTCCCGGATTTCCCGATCGCGATAAAGGGCTGAGTTGCGGCTATAGAGGTCCGGGTCTCTTTCTCAGCCTTGAGGATCACCCAGCTCGCGACGTCATGCAGACCTTCATCGCGCTACAAGCGAAGGCATCACTTTCTACCGACGCATGATCAATCTGCGGGCCAACAGCATGTACCCGCTCGCGTGAAAGTAGTGGTCGGGCTGGTCGCCGGCCCACACGTACCCGCCTCCCCCATGGCTCAACTCTGGATCATACACCTTCGTGAGCGCTATCATCTGCGCCTCAAAGCCGTCTACCGCCAGCGTATCGATCGGCAGCTTGATCCTTTCTTGGCCGAGCATCACCACCTCATTCACAGCGTCCAGGGCTGAGGTTCTATCCACGCTGATCACCTTCGACCTGGCATCCACCACATCCCGCTTACCGGCGGCGTACCGGCACATCCACCACCGTCGGGATGAATAGGCAAGCCTTCGAGACAATCTGGTTTCATGGCATCTCGTCGATTACCCCATCGACAGGTCGTAGCAGTGGCGGCGACCAATGCGATGTCCGTGAGCAGGCTTCTCGCGCACGTACGGGGGGGAAGAGTCGAAGGTCTAAAAGCGGTCCCAAAAAGAGGTGAGGTCCTCTGGGCCCTGACTGCCCTTCACCACTGCGGTCTCGATCAGCTCTCGGTATTTCAGCGCCGAGACGATCTTCTCAGCATCCTTGTCATTCAGGGCGGCGCTTCGGATACCGGTCAGGATGGTGTCAACATCGAGGGCCTCCCGAACCGCGCGGCGCTTGTTGCTCCAAGGCTTGGGGATCCCGTCGAACAACCATCCGGCGACTACCAGAGACGCCTCGTTCCTGGAGCATTCCCCGGTGGACCGACCGCTTGTGTACCTTCGAGTTTTGGAGTTGTAAAGCTGCGCGTACCAGATTCTTCCGCGTCGATACAATGAAAAACGGCGCATCCGCTGCTCCGATCCGACGGAACATCTTACAGTTCCATCTGACATTTAACAGTGGATCGCGCCGGTTTTCCGGTAGCGGTCTCTAAACCCTTACGCTATAAGACTCTGTATAGCAGGGGCAGGATTTGAACCTGCGACCTCCGGGTTATGAGTGGGAGCCACTATCGTGTTGGCCCGTGTCCTTACAAGTAATTCCAAGTCCAATTGTAGCTCTGTGAACACAATAGCGCAAGGGTCGTGATTCCTTGCAAGTGCTTGTCGTGAGGAGGAATGCCGTTGGGAAGCTCAAGGAACTTGCGAAACCACCCTTCCTTGGAAATAGCGAACTCTTCGATATCCTCCCAGGTGTCAGCGTTGCAGATCACTGCACAGATGGCGATGGTGAGGATATCGATGAGCTTGTGCAGCTTGTTTCGTTCGATCCGCGGGTCTTTGACCCATCTTTAACACTTTGACCG
>PMZS01000150.1 GCA_003170115.1 Spirochaetaceae bacterium | reverse complement strand
TTGGTTGTGAAGAACGGATCGAAGATGCGGGGGACCATCTCCTTCGAGATCCCCGTCCCGGTGTCGGTGACGGCCAGGGAGATTTTCCCGCCTCCCGGAAGTGGCCGCGTCGTGACGAGCACCCTCCCCGGTCCTTCGATTGCCTGGACCGCGTTCTTGACCAGGTTGATGACGACCTGCTTCAGCTCGTCCGGGCTGAGCACGCACGCAGGCAGTTCATCGGCGAGCCGGGTGTCGATGCGGACCCGGTTCTCCCTCGCGAGGGAGTAGCCGACCAGCCGGATCACGTCCCGGATGACCCCGTTCACGTCCGAGCCCTGCCCGGGCTCGGCGTCTCCCGAGGCGAAGTTCAGGAGCTCCTGGACGAGGCGGGCGATCCGCCGCGTCTCCTGCTCGATCCACTTCAGGGACACTTTCCGGGCGGCATTCTCCTCCTCGTCGATGAGGTTCTGCACGTTGGTCAAAATCGAGCCCAGGGGGTTGTTGATCTCGTGCGCCATGCCTGCTGAGAGCATGCTGATGGAGGAGAGCTTCTCCGCCTGGAACATCTTCTGCTCCAGTTCGGTCTTCGCGCTGATGTCCTCCGCCACGAACACGCAGCCGGATGGCTCTCGCGCCGCGGTATGCCGCGGATTCGGCGAGCCGCTGCCGGGGCTGATGAAAGGGTAGAGCTTGATCTCGAAGACCCTGCCGCTGCCCGAGCGCTTGATCTCGGAGAAGGAGGCGGTCCCGCTGTGGAGCACGGCGATAATCTTCTCCACCAGGGACTCGTCGACGATGTCGATGTCCAGCCGGGTCAGAGGGGACCCGGTGACCACGCGGCCGTGCAGGCCGAATGTTTCCAGGAACGTGCCATTCGCCTTTTCGACGACCAGCTCCCCGTTGACGATGGCGATGCCGGCCTTGATCGAGCTGATGATTTTCTCATTGTACTGGGCGAACTCCTGCATCTCCTTCTTGTCCTGGGCCAGTTCGTGGGCCATCTCGTCGAACCCGCGGAAGAGCCTGCCGATCTCGGATCCCCCCCTCTGCCCGCGTCTGGGGGGGCGCACGAGCGCCTCGCCCGTGGAGGACACGGGCCCTACGCGGGTATCGAAGGCCCCTGCCTTCAGCTTTTCCATGCCGGCCAGCAGCGCTGCGATGGGGTGCGTGATGTTGCGGGAGAGGAACAGGCTGAGGATGATCGTGATCAGGGCCGCCGCGAGGGACAGGAGCAGCACGGCACGGCTGGCCAGGAGGCTTCTCTGGGCGTACGGGCCGTTGGACAGGAATGTCGCCAGGTACAATTCCCCGCCGTTCTGCGGATCGGAAACAGGGCTGGCGGCAACGGTCCCCGCCCATTGGAATGCGATGTTCAGCCGCTCTGCACTGGCTTTCTGGTCGTAGCGTTCGCCGTAGACGCCAGCGAGCTGCCCTGCACTGAAGTCTGCAGGCGGCAGGCCGGGGGGAAAGGACCCGACGATGTAGCGGGACCCGAGGAAGAGGCCGACCCGGGACCTGCGGTTCAGGGTGAGCTGGCTGCAAAACTCGGCATCGATCCGCTTGATGAGAAAGAGGTCTTTTGGGGCCTCCCCGAAGACCGACACCCTGGTGATTCCGACGAGGCAGAGCACGCTGCCGATGAGCCGCAGCTCCAGGTAGGGCTGGCTCTTGACGTTCGACAGCTCCTGCAGGTCGGACATCTCGAAGGTGTTGTACGTCACCGGGATGATGTCGAGGGAGTGCGTGCGGGAATCGCCGACCACCAGCGAATCCACCTTCGAGACGAAGACGAGCCCCTTGAGCGCTCCCGTCAGAACCTCCTGAGTCGGAAGACCGCGGGAGGCCGCCAGGAGGGCGCCGAGGCGCCGGTTGTTGGTGATCCCGATCAGGCTGATCCAGATCTGCCGCTTCCAGGAGTTGAAGCTGTCGGCGAGGATCGTTGCCTCCCCCTCCAGCTCCCGCCCGGCGTCCGCCAGGTCCGCACGGCGGGTGACGTTGGTGACCAGGAGGACCGAGAGGACCGCCTGCACGACGATGACTCCGACGAAAAACAAAAGCGTCTTCGTGAAGAGCTTCATGCCATGCCGCGGTCCTCCCCGCTATTTTCGAACTGTCTCCGCCCCTACGATCAGGCTCACCACTTCGTCCGCGTTCGTGTCTTTCGTGACCAGTTCCGCCACCTTCTCCCCCCGGCGCATGATGACAAGGCGGTCCGCGACGGAAAACACGTCATGCATCTGGTGGCTGATCACGATGACCCCGATGCCGTGGGACTTCAGGCGGTTGACCAGGTCGAGGACCTTCTTCTGCTCCGCCACGCCGAGCGCCGCGGTGGGCTCGTCCATGATGAGGAACTTCGCGTCCCAGTAGATCGAGCGGGAGATTGCCACGGCCTGGCGCTGCCCGCCGGAAAGCGCCCTGATCTTGTTTCTCAGCGACGGGATGAGGATGTCCAGCTTTTCCAGCACCTGGCGGCTCTCCTCGTGCATGTACTCGTGGTCCAGCACGTTGAGGATGCCCAGCGCCTTCTTCATCTTCTCCCGGCCGAGAAAGATGTTCGCCGGAGTGTTCAGATTTTCCGCCAGCGCGAGGTCCTGGTAGATCGTTTCAATCCCCATGGCCAGGGCGTCCATCGGGGATCCGATATCCACCTCCCGGTCCTGGAACAGGACCTTGCCCTCGTCCGCCCGGTGCACACCCGAGACGACCTTGATCAGCGTGCTCTTGCCGGCCCCGTTGTCTCCGAGCAGCCCGACCACCTCCCCCGCGGCCACCCCCATGCTGACGTTGTTCACGGCGGTCAACCCGCCGAACCTCTTGACAATGTTGCGGACCTCGAGAAGGTAGCCCATCGTTTAATCCTCCTTGTGAATCAGCTCGGGGAAGAACTGGTCGATCAGGACGGCGAGGATCAGGATGAGCCCCACCGCGATGAACTTGTCGAAGGTGGGAACCCCCGCCATGCGGAGGCCCGTCTCCAGGACCGAGAGGATGAGGCACCCCAGGATCGTGCCCCAGACGGTGCCGGCCCCCCCGTAGAGGCTGGCGCCGCCAATGACCACTCCGACGATCGAGTCCAGGAGAAACGAGGTTCCCGCGTCCGGCTTCCCGGTGATGTATTCCAGCATGTAGATGATCCCCGCGAGGGTGGCGAAAAAAGCAGAGAGCGCGTAGATGACCAGGTAGTGCCGTCGAATGTTGATCCCCGCCCGGACCGCCGCGTCCTCGTTGCCCCCGATGGCATAAGTGTGGCGCCCGAACCGGGTCCGGTTCAGGACAAAGGCAGCCACGATCACGACCACCGCGGTGATCACCAGCATGCTCGGCAGGATCTCGATGACCCGGGTGCCCCGGGCCACCTCGGGCCGGGTAAAGATGGAAAAGCCTTTGCCCCGCGCCCAGTAGAGGAAGTAGCTGTTGCCGATCACGTTGGCAAGGTCCGGCACGCCCTTGGTTTCCCCGCCGCCGCTGAGCAGGAGGGAGATCCCGTATACGATGCCGCCAGTGGCAAAGGTGGCCAGGAAGGACGTGACCTTCAGCCGCCCGACCAGGAAACCGCTCAGGAGGCCCGGCAGCAGGCCGATGGCCAGGGTGGCGATGATGGCCAGGATGATCGCCGTCAACGGGGTCATGCCGGCAAGGACCATCGCGGCGACGAGGCGGGCCGAGATGACCGCGGAGAATCCCATGACGAAGCCTACGGAGAGGTCGATCCCTCCCGTGACGATGACGAAGGTCTCCGCCGTTGCCAGGAGGAAGAGCGACGTCCCGTAGAACAGCACGATCTGGACCCCGTTCAGACTGAAGAATCCCTGGCCCACGATGCTGAACACCACCACTTCCAGGCAGAGGAACAGCACGGCCCATCGCTGCCCGACGAATGTTGCGAATCCGCTTTTCCTGGTCACGTCGCGCTCCTTGTCCGTTTCAGAGCAGGTCGGGGAACAGCTGGTCCACCACGATGGCCACGATGAGGATGACCCCCGTGGCAATGAACCGCCAGAAGGTTTCCACTCCGGTGAGGGTGAGGCCGTTGGCCATGATGCTGATGATGAACACCCCGATCAGGGTGGACATGATTCTTCCCTTGCCTCCGTTCAGGCTCGCCCCCCCGATGATGACCGCCGCGATGGCGAACAGCTCCAGGTTCGACCCCATGGGAACGAAGTTGCCCTGACCGGTCTGGAACACCCAGATGATACCGGCGAGCCCCGCGAGGAGCGCGGAAAGCACGTAGACCTGCACGAGATGTCGGCGCGTGTCGATACCCGCCCGGACCGCCGCGTCCATGCTCCCGCCGATGGCGTACGTATGCTGCCCGAAGCGGGTGTTCTTCAGCAGATGCCAGAGCAGGACGAGGAACACCAGGGTCAGGATGAGGGCGTTTGGGAAGAGCCTCACCAGTTCCTTGATCTGCGGTCCCGTGGTTCCGGCGGGAGGCGCGAAGAAGCTGTAGGCATGGAGGACAGGGTTGTAGTAGTACACGTAGCCGTTGCCGATCTCCGTGAGGACGTTTGGAAGGAAGGCGATCGGGAAGCCCCCGTCGCTGGCGTGCAGGGTGAACCCGTAGGCCACCCCCAGTACCCCGAGGGTGGCGATGAACGGGGGTACGCGAAACCGCGAGATCAGGATCCCGCTGGCCAGGCCGCACGCCAGGCTGGCCACAAGACCCGCCACGATGCCCAGTGCGATTGCCACTCCCGCCGGCCAGTGCACGCCGAACTGCGTGGCGTACAGGTCTCGGATCACCCCGGCGCACACGATGGTGGAAAACCCCATCACGTAGCCCACGGAGAGGTCGATCCCCCGGGCGATGATGACGAAGGTCTCCGCGAAGGCAAGAAGCAGGGAGGTGGTGGCGGAATAGATGATGGTCTGGAGATTGGCGAGTGCGAGGAAGTTCTTGCCCGTGAAAATAAAGACAACGACCATCACCAGGAGGAAGAAAACGGCCCAGTTCCGCCCGAAGATTGCCATGGCGGAGGACCGGCTCGAGAAGGGCGCCGGAGCAAGAGAGTTGTCTGCCATTCGCTTTTTCCTCGCTCTCCTGATGAGTGTATCGTACGCGAGCGACTTCGCTCAATAGAAGGGCCGGCCCTTCGGCCGGCCCTTGACGTCGAACGACGGCTCTACTTCTTGTAGATCCACTGCTGCATGTCGGGGTTGTCCACGTTGTCCTTGGTGAAGAACTCGAACCCGGGGATGACCTTTTTGCCCGGCGGCATGGACTTGTCCTTCATGTACTTGTAGGCCCAGTCGACGGCCAGTGAACCGATCTCGGCAGGCTTCTGGGCAAGGATGAGGTCGACCTGTCCCGCTTTCAGCGCCTGAATGAGGGTCTCGGTAGCGTCCCAGGTGACGACCTTCACCGCGCCGGTGAGGCCCGCGTTCACCACGGCCTGGTAGGCGCCCTGGGCGGTGAACACGTTGCAGCCGAAGATGCCGACGATATCGGGGTCCTTCTGGAGGGCGGCCGACACCTGATCAATTGCCTTCTGCTGCACGTCCATGCAGTAGTCAGTGCCAACGAAGGTCATGTTGGGGAACTCGGCAATCCCGGCCTTGAAGCCGTCCAGGCGGCCTTGGACCGAGGAGACGCCGGGGTTCGTGTTCTCCATGAACACTTTGCCCTTCTCTCCGACGAGCTTCGCCAGGTGCTCTGCGACCTGCTTGCCACCCAGCACGTTGTCCGTCCCGATGAAGGCCAGGGGGAAGGAGTAGTTGCTGGACTTGGTGTAGTCACCGTCACCGAGGAAGGTGTCGACGGTGATGATCTGCACGCCGCTGTCGTAGATCTTCTTCAGCGGGGCGATGAGGGCGTCCACGGCGGTCGGCGCGATCAACAGTACGTCGATCCCGCCCTTGGCCATCATGGCTTCAAGGATGGGGACCTGCTGAGCTGGGCCCCACGAGGTGGGATATTCGGCGACGATCAGGTTGACGCCGAGCTGCTTGGCCTTGGCGGTGATTCCGCGCTCCATGGTGTAATAGAAGGGATCCGCGACACCGGGCATGAATGCCACGGTCACGGTCTTGCTCTTCTCCGTCCCTCCGTTCGCGAAGATCGGCGACGCAACGAGCAGGACGAGGAGAATTGAGAACACAATCCCTAGTGTTCTTTTCATGAAAGCCTCCTGTTTATGATGAGACTGGTCAACGACCATACCATTTGATGCAAAGCCCGTGCCACCGAGTCTGGGGTGAAGGACATGTATCACTATTCTTTATTCAGAAAGGAATTAAAGTCAAGATGGTTGGGAGTGACGTTCGGCAGAGTCGTTGTTATCGGCTGGATT
>PMZS01000020.1 GCA_003170115.1 Spirochaetaceae bacterium | reverse complement strand
GCGATCTTCAGGAGCGTGAGGGGACAGGCGCTGGGTGGCTTCGAGATGACCGCGTTGCCGGCTGCCAGGGCAGCCGCGGCCTTGTGGGCGTACAGCTCCACGGGGTAGTTGAAGGGAACGATTGCGGCAACCACCCCGAGAGGCTGCCTGATGGTCATGGCGAAGTGGCGCTCGCTGCCAGGGACCGCGTCCATCGGGATGGTCCGGCCGAACATCCGCCGGCCCTCCTCGGCGAAACCGCTGAACAGACGTCCCGCTACCTCGACCTCGGCGCGGGTCTGGCCGATGGGCTTCCCGTTCTCACGTGCCAACAGCATCGCGAGCTCTTCGTTTCGCGCGTGAATGACCGCCGCCGCGCGCGTCAGGACGGTTGAGCGCTGGTGCGCGGGCAGCGCCCGCATCCGCGCGCTGCCTTCCACAGCCGATTTCAAGGCGCGGTCGACGTCAGCCTCAGTCGCCTGGGGGACCTCGTCGATGATTTCCCCGGTCCCGGGGTTGCGGACCGACCTGGTCCCGCGATCGGCTGAATCGGTCCACTGGCTGTCGATGAGCATTTTCATGTGAGGTCTCCGATGGGAAAATGCGGCCCCTCGTTTCGAGGGGCCGTAGAAGTCCTAGAATACACTCTCTGGGAAATAAAATCGAGCGACGTTGTCTTTCGTAATGATGGGCGAAGGCATCACTGTGTTCTTCTCGGCGGTTGCGCCGGCGAGGATGGACATCATGCGGGCGAAGCTGGCGCGGCCGATCTGGTCGGAGCTGTTGAGACCGCTTGCGGCGTAGTTGCCGTTCTTGGCGATCTCCTGGAGGGCCGCTTTTTCGCCGTCGACGCCGCAGATGAAGATCTTGTCGCTGCGCTTGGCGTCGGCGATGGCTTTCTGGGCGCCGAGGCCCATGGAGTCATTCTCCGCGAAAACGGCGTCGATCTGTTTGTACTTGGCGAGCATGTCCTCCATGAGCTTGAAGCCCCCGTCCGAGCTCCAGCCGCCGTAGTTCGGGGCCGCGATCGTCTGGATCTTGGTCTTCTTGAGCTCGGAGAGGACGCCGTTGGTGCGGTTGTAGCCGATCGAATTGTCCGCCGGCCCGCCCTTCAGGATGACGACGGTCCCCGCGCCCTTCAGGCGCTTCGCGATATAGGCGCCGACCTGCTGGCCAATGAAGAAATTGTCCGGGCCCACCCAGCTGGTATATTGATCACTGCTCGGGCCCGTGAACATCCTGTCGACGAGGACCAGCGGAACATTGGCCCTCTTGATCGCGTCCAGGACTTCGGGAGCCGACTCGAGCCAGGCGCCGCTGAGGATGATTCCATTGACGTTCTGGGCGAGAACATCTTCCACGTCGGAAGTAAGCTTCTGTGCGTCGCCCTTCGCGTCGGTGACGATGACCTTGATGTTGGTGTAGTGAGCAGCTTCCTGCTTGACCGCATCGGCCATGCCAATGAAGTACGGGCTGCTCTGCGCGAGGTTCACCATGGCGATCTTGATCTGCTTCGCCTGAGCGGTGACGGCGGTGGCCGAGAATACCATCGCGGCCATGGATAGGATGAGCACGAGAGACCGAGTCTTTTTCATTACCTGTCTCCTCCTTTGCTGATTCTCGCCGGAAAACTTCCGGTGGTGACGTCGCGACTAAATGCACAAAGCGTGCCATGGGAGGAAATGTTCCGCAGATTCCGTCGCTCTTCGATAATTCAAAGTATCATAGCATTTTAAGTCAATGACAGAAATACAAATTGACAGCACGTTTTTTGGCCTCTATAATTCTTGAGTAATTTTTACTCACACTGCGAAATCGAAGTGGGTAAATTCGGTGGCGAGAAATGGGAACAGGCATCCTTATCATCGACGATAAGGTGAAGGTCTGTAGAAGCCTGGCGCAGAATTTCGAGCACCTGGGCTATCGCACGGTGATCGCCACCAGCGGCAAGGAGGCGCTCGCCGCGTTCTCGGCGGGCAGGATCAACGTCGTGCTCCTCGACATCATGCTGGGCGAGGAGAGCGGCATCGACCTGTTGAAGAGGCTGCAAGCGGTCGACAAGACCGTTCCGGTGATCATGATCACGGCCTTCGCCTCGGTCGAAACGGCCGTGCTCTCCCTCAAGCTCGGCGCCTTCGACTACGTGAAGAAGCCCATGGATTTCGACGAGCTCCTCATGACAGTGGAGAAGGCCCTCGAGTTTTCCAAGCTTCAGGAAGAGAACACCAATCTCAAAAGCCGGCTCCGTGAGCTGTCCGCGACGGTCGTTACCTGCGACCCCCTCATGATCGCGCTCAGGAACAAGATGGAAAAGCTGGCGGTGACGGACCTGCCGATATTGATCGACGGAGAGAGCGGCACCGGCAAGGAAGTTTTCGCCGACTATATTCACGCCGCCTCCTCCCGCAGCGCGAAGCCGATGGTCAAGGTCAACTGTGTGGCACTCCCCGAAAGCCTCCTGGACAACGAGCTTTTCGGGCACGAGAAGGGGGCCTACACGGGAGCAGATTCGGCCTTCAAGGGCCTTTTCGAGACCGCGGACGGAAGCTCTCTCTTTCTCGACGAGATCGGCGATATGCCTCTCGGCATCCAGGCGAAAATACTGCGGACCCTGCAGAACAACGAGATACGGCGACTGGGAGGGAGCGCAACCATCAAGGTTGATGTCAGGTTCATCGCCGCGACGAACAGGGACCTGGTCGACCTGACCCGCAAAAATCTCTTCCGCGAGGACCTGTACTACCGCCTCAACGCCGCTGTCCTCTCGGTGCCCCCCCTCCGTGAGCGCAAGCGGGACATCCCGCTCCTCGTCGAGCACTTCCTCGCGGAGCGTGCCGTCGACCGTCGGAAAGAACTGGCGCCCGAGGTGGCGGCGAGGTTCCAGGCCTACGACTGGCCGGGCAACGTGCGCGAGCTGAAGAATGTGGTGAATTACGCCACGGCGATGTCCCCGAACGAGCGTATCGAGATGGAGGATTTGCCGGTTCATTTCCTGGGCGACGGCTATGCCGCTGAGCCAGCCGATATTCGCCAGGAAATGGAGAGGGACTTGATCGTCAGGACTCTCCAGAGCACGAAGTACAACCGCTCCAGGACGGCGGATATACTGAACATGAGCCGCAAGACCCTCTACAGCAAGATGGCGAAGTATGGCCTCAACGCCTGAGCCGTCCCGCCACGGGCCCTCGGGGGGAAGCGAGCTCCTCCGTCTCTCTGACATTGCCCTCGACTACGGCCAGATCGTTGCGCTCAAGGACGTGAACCTTACCCTCTATCCCTCCAGGATCCATGCCCTGGTAGGCGAGCACGGCGCGGGCAAGTCCTCCCTCGGCATGATCATCAGCGGCAGTCTACGGCCCAGGGCGGGGACAATAGAGTTCGCCGGCCGGAGGCTCGAATCGCTCAGCATTCCCACCGCCCATCGCCTGGGCATCGAGATGGTCTACCAGCAGGTGCAGCTCAATGAATATTACTCAGTCGCCGAGAACATCTTTTTCCTGGACAAGGTGACCACTCGGCATGGCCTGCTGAACCAGAGAGTCGTCACCGCCAGAGCCCAGACATTCCTGAACCTCAATGACTTCAACCTGGACCCGGCCGCCGTCGTCAGGAATCTCAACCTGCCCGACAGGGTGCTCATCTCGATCCTGGCTGCGCTCCAGAAAAGGCCGAAGCTCCTGATCCTGGACGAGGCCCTCGAGAAGCTCTCTTCCACCAACCTGCCCAAGGTGGTCCGGGTCCTGGACACAATGAGATCGGAGGGCATGTCCATCCTCTTCATCACCCACCGCATCGAGGACGTCTACGACTTCGCGGACAGGGTGAGCATCGTGAAGAACGGCGAGATCCTGGTGACCGACGAGGTCGGCCACATCGACAAGATGAATCTGCTGCAGTTGACCTATACGCAGCTTTATTCCCTGGAGGACTCCGGCAACCGCAAGCGCGAGTTCAACCAGTACCTCAAGTACTACGAGGCGGTCCTCCAGAAGCTGCCTGTCAACCTCATCGTCGTGGATGCGGAAGAGCGGGCAAAGATCGTCAACGAACTTTGCAAAGAATACTTCCATATAGAAGGCGTGACGTCCTCCAATCGCCCCCTTTCGGCACTCCTCGGGGAGGAGAACGGCGAGGTGCTTGCCCTTATCCGCGAGGCGCTCCGCTCTGACGAGGGCGGCGTGTTCTACCAGGTGCCCATTACGATCGACAGGGTCGAGACGATCAGCAATGTGAGAACCCTCCCCATCTTCGACGAAGGCCAGCGGATCGGCAACATCATCATCATCGAGGACATCTCCGAGTTCGACAAGCTCCAGAAGCAGGTCATACTTTCCGAAAAGCTCGCTTCGGTCGGGTTGCTCGCCGCCGGTGTAGCGCATGAGATCAACAATCCCCTGGAGAGCGTCTACAACTATCTAAAATACATCAAGCTGTCTTTCAGCGACGTGAAGCTGCACGGCATGGTCGACGAGCTCCACGAGGAAATCACCTACATCGCCGGCATCGTCCGCAACCTCCTCTCCCTTTCGGGCACGGCTGAGACGGGGCGCGAGGAGACCGACTTGAATGAGATGATAGGGAGCATCATCGGGCTGCTTCGGCACAGCGCGCATGACAAGGATATTTCCATCTCCTTTCATTCCGACGAAAAGGAGATTTTGCTCAAGGTCAACCGAAACGAGATCAAGCAAGTGATCCTGAACCTGGTAAAAAACAGTTTCGAGGCCATGCCCGGCGGAGGCGACATCAGGATCGTGACCTCTCTGACTGCGGACGAAACGGGGCGGCCCTGTGCGACGATCGAGTTCACCGATACAGGCCCTGGTATCCAGAGCGCGAACCTCAACGATGTATTCATCCCCTTCTATTCGACCCGCAAGGGAAAAGGGGACAATGTCGGATTGGGGCTCTCCATCTGCTACGGGATCATAAAGCAGCATGACGGAATCATGCGCGTCAAGAACCTCGAGCACTCGGGATGCCAGTTTTCGATCGAGCTCCCCCTGACCCTTGATGATGCGCCGACACCCTGAATCTCCGAGCGGTTGCGCTGAACCAGTGCTGGCAAAGGCCTGTATGCGTCGAGAATGGTGGACTTCCCGACATTATCGGGTCCAATCAGAACCACTATTCTGTCGATCTCAACCTCGCAGCCTTCGCCATCGATGCAGCCGAAGTTGTTGATCCGAATGGCTCTCAATCGCATCGTTACGACTCCTTTCTGCAAGTGTCATACCCATTGAGGCTCGCATAGCTTCCGGACAAGCACCTGCTTTTCATGCACAATGGGCGCATGGAGAGGGGAAAGAAGAGGCTCAATAGGGAGTTATACGAACCGCTTGTTATGGGAGTTGAGTGGCAGCGGGATATCGAATGCACGGAACCCTGTGCGCTTCGAAGACTCTGGCAACTGAGCCCGCAAACAAACGGCCGCCTATCCGCCCGCGTATCGAGGGATCCTAGATTCCGCAGGAAAGTATACCTGTACAGAGGAAAGCGGATTGAAGGAGTTTTCATTGGTTCCCAAAACATGACCGCTGAGGGGCTGTCTGGCTCAGGGGAAATCTCTATGGAGATCAGGGAAGCGGGCAAGTTCGCCAAGGTAGAATGGATCTCAGCACACTTTCAGCGCGACGGAGGGCTTTGTTTGGGCGATACTGGATTTGAACCAGTGACTTCTACCGTGTGAATCTAGGCAGAGTCACCGTCGCCCTGTTCGGCGGTGTAACTCGTTGTCAGGATGTATAGAGCATAGAAGGACTTACGTCAAGCTCTACGTATCCCTATGTGGCTCCCGGTATTGGAGAATAGAGGTAGGTGAAGCCTCTCAATGTCAGACCCAGTTTCAGAGGATATTTGATTGTCCAGGCAAACTCCAACGAATCTCAGCCGCCAATCACCGTCAGTGCGACGACCGAATAGTATCCCTGCAACCATAGGAGCTTCCTACTAGTCCTGGAGAATAGTGGAAGGATTGGAACGTCGGAACCCGCGCCCGCCGTGACGTTATGATTGAAACAACGTAAAATAGCGGCGACGGAGGAAGCAAATTGACAAGGCGACTCTTCGTCGCTGTGGCCCTAACATCCATGGTCTCTCTGTCCTCGGCGTACCCACAATCAGTGAATTTTCTTGAGCTGGCAAAGTCCGGAACTCCTGAGCGCGTCAAAGCCGCTATCGACAAAGGTGCGGATGTGAACGCCGGGGATAGCGATGGTTGGACCCCACTCATGGCTGCCGCCGGTTACAACCCGAACCCCGTCGTGATCACTACACTTCTGAAAGCTGGCGCAGACGTGAATGCCTGGGATACGTTGAGCATGACAGCGCTGAATTGGGCTGCCATGCACAACCGGAATCCTGCCGTGATCACCGCGCTCATAAAGGCGGGCGCAGACCTTGAGGCCCGGGATATCGCCGGTGATACTCCTCTTCTGTTCGCCTCCTGGTATAATCCCAATCCTGAAGTCGTCCATACGCTCCTGAGGGCTGGCGCTGACCCCAAGGTTCAGGACCACACTGATGAGACCGCACTGATGCTGGCCGCGAGATACGGCAAGAATTCCGAAGACCTCACGATGCTCATAGAGGCTGGCGCAGATGCGAAGGTAAAAGACAAATTAGGAATGACGGCCTTTGACTACGCGAAGGCCAACAAAAGGCTGAAAGGCACGGCCGGCTTCAGGATGCTCCAGGCAGCGTCACAGTAGGCAGGAGTAGAGCACCTCTCGCCAGGCCAATTTGCTGACAATTGCGTAAATTGAAAGGTGTCGGCGATCACCCCTGCAGCTCACAAGGCGATACCAGTCAGCGTTGGGCATGTGTCAGCCGAAACTGAATGTATGGAAGGGAGTGTTGCAAACTCGGCTTGATGCGCATTCATTCCTCCCTTGCCAGCCTTCTCGTGCCCGTCGTTTTCCTGGCACTTTTCACTCCTGCTGAAGCTTACCCGGAACCCGGGTCTTCGCTCCCCGCAGGGGCAAAGATCAACGACCCAATTACGGCCGATCTTGAGCAGGTGTTGAGAACTCACATCGCCACTTGGCGTTCTCCCCAACTCGAAGTGTTCCGGTGGGATCTCTTCCCGGATGTCCTCGTCGTGGACACCCGCGACTTCCATCTTCAGGACAGGATGTTCACGCGCCTAGCATATTTCGTCGAGAAGAAAGGCTTCAGCGGAACTCTCATGACGAACCGCCAGCTTTCAGGTCGCCACGGCTGGAACGCTCACGACTACGGCCCAGACGGACTCGCCTCCTTCTATAATACCGCTCGTGCAAAGATGTTCACGTTGAACCCAGAGGAAACAGCCCTCGAGTCGGTTGCCATTCGAGAAGGGATCCTTGTACTCCAAGACGAGCGGGTCGCGCCCGGAAGGGGTGCAGTTCTGTCGATCTCCCGCTCGTCGTCGGCCATCGAGCGCCGATACCTACTCACTCATGAGTCGTTTCATGGCGTGTTCTTTTCGTCTCTTGAATACAGGGAGTTCTGCTTCCAGCTCTGGGATTCCCTTCCGGAAGTGGAAAGACAATTCAACAGGGGTTTCCTGGACTCGCTGGGCTACGACAGCAAAGATCGCCTTCTTGCAGTGAATGAGTTCCAGGCCTCCCTCATGCAGCAGCCGCTAGAGTATGCAGCTTCATATTTCGAAAGATTCCTCGCTCGCTTTGCTGAGCAGGAGACGCATGGCACAGTCAAGGCTAGCAGTCTCGTGGCGACCGCGGAGGCACTCGACGCCTTCCTTCACTCCAACTTGGGCCTCCGGGCAGGCGAGACGGTCTTCCCTGTCAGCCAGGAAGCGCAGGGCCGATGAGAAAGCTCGTCAGGTGTGGCATCCTGATATTCAGTGTTGTCGCGCTTCCCGCATTTGCGCATCCTCACGTATTCGTCAACAACAAGATGGTTGTGACGTTCGACGGCGATATGCTTCGGGGGATCAGCTTCACCTGGACCTTCGATGACATGTTCTCCAATATGATACTGGCAGACTACGATCCAAAGCATACTGGGCAGTTCGACGCAGCCCACGTCAAGGCGATCAAAGAGGGCGCGTTCGATAATCTTGAGAACTATCACTATTTTATCGCTCTGGCAGTCGGCAAGAAACAGCTCAGCCATTTCAAGATCGAGCGTTTCGCGCCGACGGTTGCGGACAAGACCAAGCTCGTGTACACCTTTTTCGTCCCCTTGGACGTCCCCGTCCAGCCGACGGACCAGGCTGTTCGCGTCACGGTCTATGACGACAGCTACTATGTGGCATTCGACCTCTTGCATCTAGACGATGTGACCGTGCAGGCCGGCCAGGACGTGGCGTGCAATCTTTCCGTTGAGAAAACGAAAGTAAAGCCTCTCTGGCCGGGGCAGTACATGCCTGACCAACTCGTGATCAGATTCAAGGGGAGTTCATGAAGCGTTCCTTGCTCGGGCTTTTCCTTCTCCTGGCTGCCATGTCCTGCTTCGGTCAGGTGGGATCAAATCCTTTCACCGCCAAAGACTCTCGGCCGCATTCTGAAGGATTCATCCAGACAATGACCTCGGGAACCACTGCGTTCTTCGTCAACGCAATGGCCCCAATCCAGAAATCCCTCAATGAGAGTCTCGCTGCTATTACGCGCTCCTTGGAGGGTTCCCGCTCACTGGCAGGCCTGCTCTTCGTCATGCTCGTTTCCCTCATCTACGGCATGTTTCACGCAGCAGGGCCCGGCCACGGCAAGACAATCGTCTCATCGTTCCTCCTCGCCAACGACGCAAAAATCCGACATAGCATCATCGTCGGATACCTCATCGCTGTCGTGCACGCGATTGCGGCCTTGGCCGTTGTCCTCATCCTCTACTACTTGATCAGAGGGCTCTTTTCCATCGGCGTCGAGCAGGCCGACCACTATATCCAGCTTGTCACCTTTGGGGTTATCGCGGTTATAGGAGGCTTCATGCTCGTCGCAAGAATCCGCGGGAAGGCACATCACCACCACCTCCACATGGAGAAGGAAAATGGCGCCCTGACGCTAAGAAGCCTTATCGGAATTGCGATTCCCGCCGGCGCTATTCCTTGCCCCGGAGCCGTGGCAGTGATCCTCTTCGCTCTCTCCCTTCACATGCTGGGCGTAAGCGTGCTTTCGGTCATCTTCATATCCCTTGGGATGGGCGTCACGATCAGCCTGACCGGGGTCATCGTCATCCTCGCCAAGCGCGGGGCAATTCGCGCTTTGGCGGGCGGTCATGAGGACAGGGATTCACTCCTGCACAGAATCATCGAAATCGGTGGCGCTGGCATACTCTTCCTGTTCGGCCTCGTGTTCTTCCTTGCCCAATTGTAGAGCGAGCGCCGGGGAGACCGCTGCCGACGTGATTCCAGCGATGCCCTGTTTTCGTTGAGAAACTTCAGCATGTATTGCTGGATGTCGCCGAAATACGTCCTTTGCAAGAGAGTTCCTGCCTTCGTGATGTAGCGAAAATGCCAGCTCTCGTATCGATAGCCAGTGATCTTCTCAAAGCCCCGGGGATACGAGAGAGAGAAGCCATATTCCCATGCATGAGCGGCAAGCCACTTCCCTGCTGGTGTTTGCGCAAACGCATCCGTGATAGACCCGAAGTCTATTGCGGTGCCGAGTTGGTGCTGGGAGGCGCCCGGCCGCGCCGATTCGAGATCGGCCATCTCCTGGCCATAGTTCTTTACTTCCCGCGCGTAGACTTGTTTTTGGTATTCGAAAGACCGATATCCTGACGAGAACACCAGGGTGATCCCGCTCTTCTTCGCAGCCCTCGCCAATTCAACTACTGCCGGGATGATGGCCTTCCGTATCGGGACGTCACCCCAGAACAGCGAAAGAGAGTAAGCTTTCAAGCTCACGAGGTCTTCTGGCTCGAAGTCACGAGTCAGCGGGTGGCTCTTGTCAACCAGAACGAAGAGGTCAGCGCGCTCGTCCAGAACTCCCGCCACCATGTGAAGGAAGTCCCCCGGCGACGCGAGGATGCCCGAGCGAATTTGCTCCGGAAGGGATTCCGTCATAGTAGCCAGTTCCTTGATGGTGATTGCAAACTCGGTGGTGATACGTGAGTCGCCCGCAGACGGCCGAGGCAATAGTGCTCCGGCCGCAAGAATGCCAGCGCAGATCATGAACGTTTTGGTATTCAAGGTCAGCGAGAGTTTGCTCGACAATCCTTGCACAACCCATACAATGTAATGGCGTGATCTTCTATGGAGAAGCTTTCCTGGCGTCCAATAGCGGCGATCTGATCCTCATCCAGGCAGAACGTGAGGTCGACCACACGATGGCAATTTGTGCAGGCCAGGTGGTGGTGATGACCGCCACTCCCGCACAGGCGGAAATAATGCGTCCCATCCGTGAAGTCAATCCGGTCTAAGACCTTCATACGCACGAGCTTCTCGATGGACCGATACACGGTTGCACGCCCGATCCGGGGGTTGGACCGGTGAAGCCTCTTCAGCAAATCCTCTGCCGAGAACGCCGTACCGGACTTCCCCAGTCGTACCAGGCTGCGCGCAATGTCCTGGCGCGGCTGAGTACTGCGCTCGCTGAACTCACGAAAGGCTTCTGAAATCCTCTTTTCAATGTCCATCAATCGATATCCCCGAGGATCCAAAGGATAGCGCGATTCCTGCCGTCTGCCAATCTTCTTTGCGTGCGGCCCACTCGTCATCGTGATCCTCCACTTCCCCGCACTTCCCTGTCCAGATCCACAGGCTGGATGCGGCGTGGCCGTCCGCGACGCCCCCGGATCGCTGCTGCCCCGAACACCACGCCAGCGAGGGCGGAGATAGAGAAGCCGACAGGCGGGTGGTGCCACGGGCCGACAAAGGAAACGAGCAGCCCGACCCAGGTGATGAAAAGGCCGATCGCCGCGGAGAGCAGCAGGGAGCGCGAGGGTCGGGTTGTGAGTTTCATTGCCGCCGCCGCGGGGGCGATCAACAACGCGGAAGCCAGCAATACACCGAGAACGAACGTACACGCCGCTGCGGCTAACGCCAGCACAAGAAGAAAAACGATTGAGAGTGCGCGCACGGGAACACCGCGGGCGCGCGCCGAGGACGGATCGATTGAGGCAAAGAGAAGCGGACGGTAGACCACCGCCAGCGCCAGGAGAGCAACCGACCCGCAGGCCAGCATCCGATAGATATCCGCGGGCTGCACACTGAGAATCGAGCCAAAAAGGATTGAGACGCCGGCATTCGAGTGTGATGCACTGCTCCGCGTATAGAGACTGAGAAACAGAACCCCGAGGCCCAGCGCAAAGCTGAGTACCATACCGATTTCTACGCTGCGACCCCGAGCCCGCTCACCGAGTGCACCCAGGCTCAGTGCCGAAAAGAGGGAGAACACGATCATCCCAACGAGCGGAGACTGTCCGAGCAGTGAGGCACCTGTCGCGCCAGCGAAGCAGATGTCCATGAAAGATTCCGCCGCGAAGGCCTGCGCGCGCAGGACAAGAAAGTAGCCCACTACCCCTGCCATCACCGCGGCCACC
>PMZS01000013.1 GCA_003170115.1 Spirochaetaceae bacterium | reverse complement strand
TTCTGCAGGATCATCACGCTCTCGCCGGTTCTCGGGAACCTCCTCGTCGCGGGTGCCTGCCTTCCATTTATCCTGGTGCTCCTTCGGATCGGGCTCATTTTCCCCGGCAAGGGACTCCTCCGACGGGGAAAGCGAGAGCTCCTGCTCGCCGCTGGACTTCTCCTCGCGGGGGGGCTGCTCGTGGTGCGCCTCCTGACATTCTCCCCCTTCTCGCCGGGCAACCCCCAGCCGGTCGCCGCCACGGAGACCGTCGTCGTGGACGCATCGGGACGCACCTCCTCCACCTCGCTGAAGATCGAAAGCCCGGCGCCCGTGCGAGGAATCTCACTCTCGACGCCGAGCGGGCCGTTGTCCCTGCCGCGCAACTGGAACGGGGACCTCGTGTCCCTGGACAGGGTGGAGTCGCCCTTGCAGGCAACATTCAGCTCCGGCCAGTTCCTCCAGCAGCAGACACTCTCTCTTGTCGTGGAGATGCCCTCCCGACCGAGGTCATTCTCTCTTGCAATCGAATCCGCGCAGGATTTCGTCCTGTACGACAGCTCCTTCCCGGCGGTGCGGATCGGCCCGCACTCCTATCGGCTGCTCGTCGGTGCCTTCCCCCCGGACCCGCTGTCCCTTCAGGTCTCCCTCCCCATCCAGCAGGCATTCACGCTGACCCTTACCGCGGAGTTCGAGGCACCCCTCATCGGCGTCGAGGTGAAAGCGCCACCGGACACCCGCGTGGCCACGCGGGTGCGCGTCGTGCGCACGCTGGAAGTGAAAACATGAGAGACCCGGACTTCCGGCCTCTCATCTTTCACGTCGACCTCGACGCGTTCTACGCCTCGGTGGAGCAGCGGGACAACCCGTCGTTGAAAGGGCGCCCGATCATCGTCGGGGCGGCTCCGGGTCATCGCGGCGTCGTCTCCGCCTGCTCCTATGAGGCGCGGCGTTTCGGCATCCACTCGGCGATGCCCATCTCCCAGGCGTACCGCCGCTGCCCCCAGGGTGTGTACCTTCCCGTGCGAATGGAGCGCTACCTCGATGTCTCGCGCGAGGTGATGGAGATTCTTTCCACGTTCACGCCGCACATGCAGCAGATCTCCGTGGACGAGGCGTTCCTCGATCTCACGGGCACCGAGCGGCTGTTCGGGCCCGCGCACGACACCGGCGCGAAGCTGAAGGAGGAAGTGCGCACGCGGACCGGCCTGGCGATCTCCGTCGGAATCGGGCCGAACAAGTACCTGGCGAAGATGGCCACGAATGCGGGCAAACCTGACGGCCTGGTTGAAGTGCGCGCCGAGACCGCCGATTCGTTTCTGGACACGGTGGCCCTGAAGGACCTCTGGGGAATCGGGGAGAAGACGCTTCAGCGGCTGACGGAGCTGAACATCACCTCCGTGCGGCAGCTGCGCGGGATACCCCAGCCCGAGCTCTCCCGTCTCCTGGGCCAGGGAGCTTCAGGTTTTCTGGCCGCGGTCACGCAGGGATCCGATCCGGGCATCTTCTCCGAAGAGCCCCGCAGCCGTTCCCTCTCCAGCGAGACGACCTTCGAGCGTGACAGGAAGGACAGGTCCGGCATCGAGACAGTGCTGCTCGAGCTCTGCCACCAGGTGATGTTCCGCATGAGGGAGGGGGGGTGGAAATCGAAGACGGTTGCCCTGAAGCTGCGATTCCACGATTTCACAACGGTGAGCGCCCAGAAGACGATCAAGCACTGGATCACGTCCGCGGATGAGCTGCACACCGTGGCCGTGGAGCTGCTCTCCTCCCGCTGGACGGGCGGCACGCCCATCCGGCTCGTCGGGATAGGGCTTTCGAGCCTCACCGCGGTCGAGGCGCAGGATCAGCTTGAGCTCTTCTCGGACGGGTATGGGCGCCGTGGAAGGGTCGAGGAAGCCGTCTTCCGTCTCCAGCAGAAGATGGGAGACGGCACCCTCACAAAAGCGAGCCTCATGAGGAAGAAGACGGGAAGGAAGCCTTCTACAGGCCCTTGAGCGCGTCCTTCGCCTTCGTCAAATCTTTCTTCTCGGGGGCCGTGAGAGACGGGGCCTTTTCCAGCTCGCTGACAACCCACTGGACCAATGCCCGGGCCTCGTCACGATCAGAAACATCTTTCAGAGTGATGGTCGCCTCGTAGAGCGAACCCTTGTCCAGTGGCGTGGCTGCCACGGCGAGCTTCGCGGCCTTGTTCTTCTGCTCCGCGGCCCGCGCGGCGGCTGACCAGTTGCGCTTGTGGAGGGTCTTCGCGAGCTCGGTGTAGAAATTGTAGACGAGCTCCTTCTCCACGCCCTTCTCCACCTGCGCCTGCCGCGTGTCCACGGCCTTGCGGCCAAGAGACACGGCGGCATCGAGGTTGCCAAAGGAGACGGGCCAGCCCGGGAGCTCGCGGTACAGCTCACCAAGGACGTAGTAGGGATCCGCGCGTTCAGGGTTCAGCGACAATTCCTTGACCAGGAGGTCCCGCATCGGGCTCGCCTTGAACAGGGCATTCAAGATCCCTTTCACCTGGCCCCATCGGCCGATGTTCGCCGACTTCCAGTAGTACCCGAGGTCGTTCTGGGGATCGGCGGCGATTGCCTTGTCCGCATACCCCTCACCCTCCGTGAACACCGCAAGGACGTCGGCCTGGGGCTTGCCGGCCTTCTCCGCAAGGTCCCCCAGCTCCACGGTTTCGCGGGCGGCGCGCCAATACAGCTCAGCCTGTTCCCCTTTGCTGGAAGCGGGAATCGAATCGAGCAGGAGTTTCACCGCCTCGGCGTAGGTGCCCTGGTTGTGCATCGCGTCCGCGTCCGCAAGGATCTTCGACACGTCCGCGGCGGCGAACGCAAGGGGAACAAGAAGCAGGAGCGCTGTCAGGGTGAGTCGCATGGCACAATCTCCTTTCGCGTTTCGGTTTTACTGCGGCGACGGAACCGTCCGCACCTTCATGTCAATGGAGAGCTCGACGACGTAGCTCTGCCCTGGCTGCACGATCAGGTCCCCCAGCTGCATCGAGAATGCCCCCGAGGCGATGCGGATGCTGTGACGCCCCGCGGCAATGGGGATGCGCTCCAGCTCGCCGTTGGGGTTGACACGCCTGTTGTCGACGAAGATCCTCACCTGCCCTCCGGAGTCCTCCGGCGTCATGTCGGGGTCCCGGAACGGGGGCGGGATGACGAACGTGAGCACCGAGTTTACCGGGGTGAGCCGGACGTTGAGATTCACCGCCCTGTTCAGCGGGATGTTCGCGGAGTAGTCCGCATACCCGTCCGAGGTCACCCGCACGGAGTACATGCCGGGAGGGAGGTACTCGGAATAAGGCACCGGGCCCTTCGGGGCGCCGTTCACGCTCACCATGGCGTTGTTCACGTTTGCGTTCACCGTCAGCAGAAGGCCGGCGGACTGCAGAACCACGTCCAGCGTGAGCGGCGCGGCAACGTTGACCATCGAGTTGTAGTCCTGGAAGCCCGGCGCGCTCACCCTGATGCTGTGCGATCCCCGCGCCACGCGGGGAACCGTCCCGGTCACGTCAGCGCCGTCGACGAAGATGCTCGCCCCGGGCGCGCCGACGCGAATGGCGAGCGGGAACCCGGCGGGATTCAGCCGCACCGAGAATGTCATGCTGTTCAGCACGTTCACCATCCCGTTCCAGTCGAGGTAGCCGTCCGCGTGGACGTTCAGGCCGTGCGGACCGCGGGAGACGTATGCGACGTTGCCCTGGATGGGCACGCTGTCGACCGCAATGGAGGCGTTGGGCACGTTCACGTTCACCTGGAGGCTGAGGGCCGGCTGCAGGGCGACGTCGAAGCTCATGGGCGCCATGACATTGATCGTCGCGTTGTAGTCCACGAACCCCGGCGCCGAGACCAGGACCGCATGGGCCCCCGAGGTCACCAGCGGCACCGTGCCGGTGACCTCGCTGCCGTCGACGAAAATACGGGCTGCCGGCACCGCGACACGAATGGTGAGCGGGAATCCCTGCGGGGTGAGCTGAACGGGGAAGGTCATGTTGCCGTCCACGACGACGGGCCCGTTGAAATCGAAATATCCATCGGCATGGATCTTGACGTTGTGCGCGCCTCCCGTCACCCTGGTCGTTCCTCCGGGGGCAAGGACGTTGTCGATGTAGACCACCGCGTTGGGCGCATCCACCGTCACGGTCAGATTCCATATCTTCTTGGGCGAAAATCCCTGCCCGAAGGCGGGGCCGGCAAGGATGACAAGGATCACGACCAGGAACCCGGACACTCTCATGACGGATTTCATGCCACCCTCCTCATTCGCCGCAGAAGGTACACCGGCCCACACCACTTTTCAATGCTCGATTGCCCGTACGCGCCCGCCGGAAAGCAGGTTGCCTTGACATGCGGCAAAAAATCGGGTCTCCTTCGCAGGCATTTGTTGAAAATCCTCGTGCCGCGTGCGAGTGAGCCGAAAACGCCGACCGTGTGCCCGAAAGGAAACCCTGAAGCCATGAGAATTGCCCGTGCGTTCGCCGCTGTCGCGCTCCTGTCCGTTCTCGCCGCATGCGCTCAGCCGCCGCAGGTGGATATTGACGCCGCGCGCGCGGCGCTTGGCGCCGCATCGCGCAACTCCGACGTCGTCACGTATGCCCCGGATGCGCTGCGCAGCGCCCAGGAAGAGATGAACGCGCTGGACGCCGAGATCGCGCTCCAGGCCAGGCGCTCTGCCCTGTCCCGCAACTACGACTCCGTGGCCGCGCTGGCGCGGGAGACGGCGGACCTCGCGGCCCGGGCTGGTACCGCGGCGGCCGCCGCCAAGCAGCAGGTGGCCAGCGACGCGGCCGGACTCGTGGAGGAGATCACCGCGGCAATCCCGGGCTTCGAGTCGAAGGTATGGGCGGCGAGGCGTGTGCCGCGGATCAGGCTCGACATCATCATGCCCCTCCAGATCGTGCCCGACCAGGCGCGCACGGCGGTGGACGACGCGCGCAAGGACATCGCCTCCGGCGCTTTCGCGGCGGCGAAGGCGCGCCTCATGGCGGCAAAGGACCAGCTCTCGTCCAGTGAAGAAACAATCACGGAGCAGACACGGATCGCGCGGAGCCGGTAGCAGGCGCCCAGCGGTCGAGAAAGGCGCGCATCAGGTCGAGGCGCCGCGCGTAGTACGCCCGCCACGCGGGTGACAGCTTCAGCGTGCCGTCTATGAGGTCGCTCATGCGCGCGACGACCATCTGGGAGCGCTCGTTCATGTAGTTCGCAATGGGGATCGCCTCGGGCTGCATCACCGAACAGCCGCCCTCGCCGCAGCGCACGTCGACAGCGAGCATGTACGACTCTCCGGTCGCCGCGATCGTTCCCTGCATCTCGGCAGGGCCCAGTCCCCAGGTCATTCCCGAGATGAAGTTCCCCACGGAGTACAGGGCGAGCCTCTGCGCGCCCTTCAGCTGCACCAGCTCGTAGCCCTGCACGACATGGGGATGGTGGCCGACGACGATATGGGCCCCGGCGTCCAGAAGCTGACGGAAGAAGGCGCGTTTCAGGGGAGAAGGCTCCTGAACGTACTCGCGGTCGCCATGGTAGGAGACGATGAACAGGTCGTACAGGGGCGATATGCTGCGAACCCGCGCGAGAAAGTCCTCCACCTGGGCGGGACTCGAATAGTCCACCACGTCCACGTAGCGTCCCTGGTCAGGCTCGTTGAGAAACTGGGTCACCGCCATGAAGCCGATCCGCACGCCTTTCACGACCAGGGTCTCGGCATGGAAAGGCCGATGCGGGTTGCCCCGGGTCCCCGAGTATGCGAATGGACGCGCGCTCCTCACCCGGGCGTTTTCCAGGGCGCGGATGGTCTGGAAGATCCCCTCCTCGCCTCCATCGAAGGCGTGGTTGTTCGCCAGGGAGAAAAGATCGACGCCGGAGTCCACGGCCGCCGCGAGGTAGGCGGGAGTCCCGTTGAAAGAGGGATAGCCGGCAGGGGGACGTGACGCATCGAGGGGGAGCTCCAGGTTTGCAAAGGTGAGGTCATCGGCCAGGAACACGTCCCTGACACCGCGGTAGATGTCGTGGAAGTCCTCCGTGCCGTAGTTCACGTCGTGGCCCATGATGTCGCCGACAAAAGTGAGTCGCAACTCGCGCGGCGCCTGCGCTTCCACGCGCGCCATGCCCGGGGCGGCGGAGAGAAGGACGAGGAGTCCAAGCGTTGCTCGCACCACCTTCCCACGCGTTCCCTCCAGGAGCTCGGCCACGACGTCTACGCCTGACGGAGCACCCACCAGGCGAGGGCCGAAAGCCCGCCGCCGGTCACGATCCCCGCGACTATCTCCGGGAGCGTGTGGCCGAGCCGCGTGTTGATGGGGCCTGTGGGCACATCGGGGTGAATCTCCGCGAGCAATGTGAGTATCCGGGCGTGATGCTCCACCGCGCCCCGGAGACGCAGCGCATCATAAATGGTGATCACCGAGAAAACGCATGCCACCGCGAAGATCCCGGAACCAAAGCCGTTGCAGAGCCCGACGGAGACGCTGAGGGCGGTGACAAAAGCTGAGTGGGCGCTGGGCATGCCCCCGGCAGAGACGAACCATGAGAGGGCCAGCCTCTTCTCCCGCAGCGAATAGAAGAAGACCTTGAAGGCCTGGCAGATGAGCGGGACGGCGAGGGCGGTCAAGAGACTGAGAGGCAGCTTCGACAGCATGCGCGGATTGTATTCAACTGCGACCGCAAATGCCACGGGTACGTGGCCGCAAATGCCACGGGTACGTGGCCGCAAATGCCACGGGTACGTGGCCGCCTTGACAAATGCTCCGGACAGGACCACTTTTCATGGTAATGAGCCAGCCGGCACTCGATCCGCGCGAAAACTCTCTTGACGATGTCGTGGAAAGCATTCTCGGCTCCTACCGCGAGCTCGGTGGGATCAACCACATCGAGGGCGCCAACCTTCCCTCGCGGCAGAGCGTGGAGCGGATCATCTCCGAGCTGGAGTCACTGATCTTCCCCGGGTTCGAGGCGGAGGAAGCCCTCGCCCTGGAAGGCATGCGGTACACAATCGGAGAAAGAGTTGTGAGCGTGAGCCGGTTGCTCGTGCCGGAAGTGGAAAAGAGCATCCAGTACGCCTGCCGCGTGCGCAAGGACTGCCAGCGGCACGAAGACTGCAGAGGAGAGGCGGAGGAGATAGTCCGCGCCCTCCTGGAAGGCATCCCGGAAATCCGCCGCAAGGTCAACCGGGACGTCCTTGCGGCTTTCCGGGGAGACCCGGCCGCGCGGTCGCAGGAGGAAGTGATCCTCTCCTACCCCGGCGTGGAGGCCATCCTGATTCACCGCATCGCCCACGAGCTGTGGATCCGGGACGTGGCAATGATTCCCCGGATGATGAGCGAGTACATTCACGGCGTCACCGGTATCGACATCCACCCCGGTGCCGTCATCGGCGATTCCTTCTTCATTGATCACGGGACCGGGGTCGTCGTCGGGGAGACGGCGCTCATCGGTGACAACGTGAAGCTGTACCAGGGAGTCACGCTCGGGGCGCTCAGCGTGCAAAAGGAGCTGGCGAACAAGAAGAGACACCCCACGATAGAGGACGAGGTAACAATTTACGCGGGAGCGACCATCCTCGGAGGCAGGACAGTCGTGGGCCGCGGCTCCATCATTGGAGGGAATGTCTGGCTCACCGAAAGCGTTCCCCCGAACAGCAGGATCTACCATTACCCCAGCCAGGTCCGGCAGGCCAGGGCCGACGACCCCGAGGCCTGGGACGGGGGACTGTGATCGCGTCGGGCTCTCACCATGCCCAACCGGCCTCGGAACGGCACATGCGCATCGGCATCTGCTGTTACCCTACCGCGGGCGGCAGCGGCGTCGTGGCCACCGAGCTGGGCAAGCACCTCGCCGAGCGAGGCCATTCCGTCGCGTTTATCAGCTACGCCAATCCCCTGCGGCTCGGCGAGCTGCCGCCGCGGGTGTGCTACCACGAGGTGGACCAGGAAAGCCACGCGTTGCTGAAGCAGTTCCCCCACAGCCTCACCCTCACGGCGAAGATGGTGGAGGTGGCCCGCACGCACAAGCTGCAGATCATGCACGTGCATTACGCCATCCCGTTCGCCGCCGCGGCCATCATGGCGCGCCAGGTCGCACCCGAGTTGGCCCTGAAGGTCGTCACGACGCTCCACGGCACCGACATCACCCTGGTGGGCTCCAGCCCGTCGTTCAAGCCGGTCACCCAGTGGTCCATCGAGCAGTCGGACGCGGTCACCGCGGTCTCCCGCTACCTCCGCGACGAGACGTACCGCCAGATGCCCGTGAAAAAGGAGATCGAGGTCGTCCACAATTTCATCGATCCCGACCGCCACGACATGCGCATGCCGGACTGCATCCCGGAAAAGACCTCGGATCGGCAGGTGACGCTCATGCACATTTCGAACTTCCGTCCTCTGAAACGAACGGACGACGTAGTGAGGATTTTCGCCCGGGTCCGGGAGAGCATGGATGCGCGGCTTGTCCTCGTCGGTGACGGTCCGGAATACGGCCGCACGCGCGAACTGGTCGAGCAGCTCGGACTCGCCGGGTTTGTACGGTACGTCGGTGTCGTGGACGACGTCGTTCCCCTCCTCGCGGCGGCCGACGTTCTTCTCCTGCCCTCTGAGACGGAGAGCTTCGGCCTGGTTGCCCTGGAGGCGATGGCAAGCGGCGTGCCCGTGGTGGCGACCGACGTCGGGGGTCTCCCCGAGGTCGTGGAGCACGGGGTGACAGGCTTCCTCGCTCCCGTGGGAGACGTGGATGCGATGGCCCGCTACTGCCTGCAGCTTCTCTCGGATCGTGGCCGTGAGGGGACGTATGCGGCGAATGCGCGGAAACGCGCGGCCGAGAAGTTCGACTTCAGGACAATCATTCCCAAGTATGAGAAAATCTATGAACGCCTGCTCGCCGGAGCGCCCACCCTGAACGGAGCACCGGCGGTGGTCAGATCTCTCAGTTGACGGAGCTTTTCCCCGCGGGGATCATGGAAATGTAGCTCGACTCCAGGCCTTGCACCTGTTTCACCAGACCAAGGAATTTATCCGCCTCTCCCTTGTTGGAATAGGGACCGACCCTTACCCGGTAGAAAGTGTCGCCCTTCGATGCAAAGGAGAAGACACGGCTTCCGAGCCCCTTGCTTTCAAGAAGCGCCACGAGCTCTTCCGCCCTGGTCTGGCTCTTGTACGATCCTGTCTGGATCCAGTAATCCGCCGTTCTCCTCGGTGCGCGCGCCGGGATCACCGGCTTCGTCGTGCCCGGCTTTACGCGCGGCGCTGATTGTGGATGGACGGCGGGCGCGGCAGAAAGCTGCTGTGCCGTTCCGGCGGAAGGCGCCGCGGCAACGGGAGGCACCGTTCCGGCGGAGGGCGCCGAGGGAGTCTGCGCCCCACCTTCCCCGATATAGAAGTGCATGGTCTGCTGCCCGCCGGCCTGCGGCCCCGTGCCCGCGGGCGTCTGCGGTGCTTCGCGCTGGTACTCGTAGACCTGGGTGCCAGTGTCATTCATGGGGCTCACCGTGGCGAGGGGCGCGGAGGAGGGGTGCTGCCGCAGAAAAAGTACTCCTACCACGAGAACCACCACGACAAAGACGCTCACCGACAACACGACCCAGAATACCTTCTGCTTCTCCATGCGAGTCCTATCCTCTCAGGCCCGCGACGATGCCCTCGACGCGGCGTTCCAGGGAGCGCATGCTCCCCCGGTTTCGTACAGTATAAGTATCGACACCGAGATCATTCAATTGAGGGCGCACGTCCTTTTGCGCGTTGATACGGACCCAGGCATCCCGGAGGGAAAGCCCGTCCCGCCTCATCGCCCGGACGAGCCGGACAAGGACCGGGGCCGTCACGAACACCAGCGCGTCGCACATGGACTGGAGTCCTGCGCGCTGGAGGAGCGGGGCATTGATCACAACGTCCCGATCGTTCTCCGCGACGAATCGCCGGATCCTCTCCGTGATGTCGGGATAGAGGATGGCCTCCAGCCTGGTGCGGGCCGCCGGATCGGCAAAGATGATCCTTCCGAGCGCGCGCCTGTCCACCGCGCCGTCGGGGGCCCGCGCTCCCGGCCCGAACTCCTTGATCACCTGGGCCGCCCTTTCGGCGAGCACTTTGTGGCTGAGATCGTCAGCGTCAACGACCCTGAACCCCCGGGAGGCAAACGCTCTGGCCGCGGTTCCCTTCCCCGAGCAATAGCGTCCCGTGAGGCCTACAACCATCTACCTTACCGCCATGTCTGTCCCGGTCAGGCACATCCTCAACAGCCGCCCTGCGGTCGGCGCCTCAATGAAACGCCCCCCAGCTCTCACCTGATTCGCACTGCACCTTGAGCGGAATGGGCTGCTCCGTGACGTGCTCCATCACCTCGCGGACGATTCTCTCGACCGCGGGCACCTCCTCG
>PMZS01000364.1 GCA_003170115.1 Spirochaetaceae bacterium | reverse complement strand
GGGCCATGCAGCGCTCGCCGGCGGAGCCGAAGGAGGAGTTCATGATGCCGCGCGCGGTCCTCTCGAGGGCCGCGTCCCTGAGAACCAGACCGTGGTTCTTGGCCTCGGTGAGGGCCTGGACGCGCTTGCCGTGGGCCGCGGCGACCTCGTAGATGTGGCGGCCGATCGAAGTCGAGCCGATGAAGCTCACGCCCTTGATATCGGGGTGCTTGAGGAAGATCTCGGCCTCGTTGCGCGAGCAGGTCACGAGGTTGATGACGCCCTTGGGCAGTCCCGCTTCCTCCCAAAGTTCCATGATCCGCATGGCGGACTGGGGAACGAAGCTCGCCAGCTTGAGCACGAGGGTGTTGCCCGCCGCGATGCATACGGGGGCGACCCAGCCCATCGGCAGCATCGCAGGGAAATTCCAGGGGACGATGCCGGCGAAGACTCCCATGGGCTCGCGATAATCCGCGGTGTCATAGCCCCTCGTGCAGTTGAAGCTGGCGGAACCCTTCAGGAGATGGGGGATGCCGCAGGCGAACTCGACAAGCTCGGTGACCTTGATCGCATCACCCATTGCCTCTTCCAGCACCTTGCCGTTCTCGGTGGCAACAAGCCGGGTCAGCTCGTCCAGGTGCTTGTCCAGAAGGGCTTTCATCTTGTACAGGACCTGCACACGCTTGTTCGGCGGGGTATCAGACCATGCGGGGAAAGCGGCTGCGGCTGCGGCCACGGCCTGGTTCACCTCGTCTTGCGTGCACTGCGGAGCCAGGGCGATCACCTCACCCGTCGAAGGATCGAAACAGTCCATGTATTTCGAGGTTTTCGATTCCTTCCAGCCCGCGGCGTAATAGGGCAATTTCTTCGCAACAACAGGCATATGTGTCTCCTTCGGAAATCAAAGTGGGGAGGACAGACTACCATTGCTCCCCGATTCCGTCAACGAAAAGGCAGGGGCCCCGCCTGCATAAAAACGCGAAAAAGCAAAATTATTTCTTGCTTTCCCGGGAAAGCCACCTTATAGTGGGGGCGAAATTCACAATATACTTCCAGCGAAGGAGGATCTATGGCAGACGTGGCTGTTACACCGAAGGGGTATACAGAGAACCCGGATCTGATGCCCACTCCCCGCAGCCAGCAGAAATACGGCGGTTGGACATGGACGCTCATGATGTTCTCCATGAACACGTGCATCCCCATGTTCTTCCTCGGGCCCATCGGCATGAGCCTGGGTCTGAATTTCTGGCAGGCATTGTGGGGATCGCTCATCGGCAACCTCGCGGCCGTCATCGTGATGTGGCTGAACGGCGTTGTCGGGGTGAGGCACGGGCTCACCTATCCCGTGCAGCTCCGGTCCACATTCGGATTCAAGGGAACCCACATCCCCGTCATCATGAGAGGTATCTCGGGCCTCGTGTGGTTCGGCGTGGAGGCATGGGCGGGGTCGCTGGCCATTACAATGATCGTTGTCTCGTTGACCGGTGTCCCGAAGGACATGGTGACCGCGGTGGCGATCAAGTACCTCATCATCGCCCTGGTGATCTACCTTGGGTCCTTTGTCCTTGTCATGCTCTTCGGGCTGCAGGGCATCGGCCAGATGGCCAACTGGGCCGGGCCGATCATGCTCGTATACTTCGTGTGGCTCGTGATCTTTTTGTCCACCCGGTCAGAGTTCGCGGCGAATGCCGCCAAAATGTACGTGAGCAAGGTGGGGTATTTCAGCCTGCCCTTCGCCGCATATCTCGCCGTACAGACCAACTGGTGGGCGACCGTGGCGCTGAATATCTCGGACATCTCACGCGGCATCAACCCGGCCAAGAAGGGAGCCTTCGGCACCGGCCTCTTCGTGGGAATCGTGCTGTGCCAGATTCTGGCAACCGGGCTGGGGTACGCGGCGGTGGTGCTCACCGGCACGATCCTGCCCCAGGATATCATCGTCAAGTTCTCACCGGGTCTCATTCCGGCACTCATCGGGCTGCTCTTCGCATTCCTCGCCCCGTGGTCCACGGACATGACGGCGAACTCCATCCCGCTGTTCAACATCCTGATGTCCACGTTCAAGCTCCGCTGGCGGCCCGCGGTGATCATTGGGACGATCATCGCATTCTTCGCGGTGCCGTGGTGGCACGTAAGCAGCGGTCAGCAGTACATCGACTACATCCAGGCATGGGCCTCGAACTACGGCATCCTCCTGGGACCCATCGCGGGCATCATGATCGCCAACTACTGGCTGGTGCGAAAGCAGAAGCTCGAGATGGGCGCCCTGTACACAAAGGGGCCCAGCGTGTACTGGTTCAGGAACGGGTGGAGCATCTCGGCGTACGTGGCGCTGGTGCTCACCTGGGTGGTCTGCTACGTGATCGCGGCCCTGATCAACCAGATGTCGTACATCAACATCGGCTCCTTGAAGGTTCCCTTCCCTGGTGGAGTCATCTGGTACTTCTCCGTCGTGGTGGCCATTCTCCTGGAGTGGTTCTTCGCGAGCGTGCTCAAAGAGAACAAGGCCGCATAGGGCAGGGTTCTCGACTTGCAATGAAAAAGGCGCCGAATGATCGGCGCCTTTTTTGGTGCGCCCGGCAGGGCGCACCCACTCGGAGGTGAAAGTCCTCTACTGGCCCGACAGGGGGAACAGTTAGC
>PMZS01000043.1 GCA_003170115.1 Spirochaetaceae bacterium | reverse complement strand
CCATAGCGGCCCCGGGTCGACATCCGCAGGGACATTCCTAGCCCGCACCGCGCGAAGCGCGGTATCCGGGCGGTGCCTGCCGGTACCAGAATTGCCATTGCCCGACACGCACCTACGCGTCCTCGAAGAGCCAGGTGCTGAGGTAGCGCTCGCCTGAGTCAGGGATGATCACGACGATGAGCTTGCCTGCATTCTCGGGCCGCTTTGCCAGCTGCAGTCCCGCCCACGAGGCGGCCCCGGCGGAGATGCCCACGAGCAATCCCTCTTCCCGCGCAAGGCGGCGTGCCGTCTTGCCCGCGTCCTCCTCCTCCACCTTGATCACCTCGTCTATGAGCTCCCGCTTGAGCACCGCGGGAATGAAACCGGCGCCGATTCCCTGGATCTTATGGGGTGAGTGCGTGCCTCCCGAGAGCAGGGGCGATTTCGCCGGTTCCACAGCGACCACCTTGAAGGTCGGCTTCCGCTTCTTGATATACTCCGCAACCCCCGTGATCGTTCCGCCCGTGCCGACTCCGGCCACGAGGAAGTCGACCTTGCCGTCGGTGTCTTTCCAGATCTCCTCCGCAGTGGTCTTGCGGTGGATCTCGGGATTCGCCGGGTTTTCGAACTGCTGGGGCATGAACGCGTTCGGCGTGGATTCCAGGAGCTCCTTCGCTTTCTCAACGGCGCCCTTCATTCCCTGGGGCGCCGGGGTCAGAACGAGCTCGGCGCCGAATGCCTTCAGCAGCTTGCGGCGCTCGATGCTCATGCTTTCCGGCATCGTGAGGATGCAGCGGTAGCCCTTGAACGCCGCAATGTAGGCCAGCCCGATGCCCGTGTTGCCGCTTGTCGGCTCCACGATGACGCTCCCCTTCTTCAGCAGTCCCCTCTTCTCCGCGTCCTCGATCATCGCAAAGGCAATCCTGTCCTTCACGCTGGCCAGCGGATTACGTGACTCCAGCTTCAGCACGAGGTCGCCTTTTGCCCCGTCCAGGATCTTGTGGACTCGCACGAGCGGAGTATTGCCAATGAGCTCCAGCACATTTGCCTTGATATTCAATTTTCGCCTCCTCAGATCTGCTTCAACGCCTGCTCGAGGTCGTCCTTGATGTCATCGATGTGCTCGATGCCGATGGACAGGCGCACGAGCTCGGGGGTCAACCCGCTTTCACGCTGCTGCTCCTCGGTGAGCTGTGAGTGCGACGTGCTGGACGGATGCAGGGCGAGGCTCTTTGCATCGCCGACGTTCGCGAGGTGGGAAAACAGCTTCAGGCTGTTGATGAACTTTTCCCCTGCCTCCTTGCCTGCCTTGGTGCCGAACACCACCATGCCGCCAAAACCCTGCTTGAGGTATTTCTTCGCAACTGGATAGGTGGGGTCGTCGGAAAGCCCGGGATAGCGGACCCACGCCACTTTCGGATGCTTCTTCAGCCACTGTGCGACGGCCAGCGCGTTGCTGCTGTGCCTCTCCATGCGAAGGGGCAGGGTTTCAAGGCCCTGGAGGAAAATCCATGCATTATCGGGGGAAATGCAGGCGCCGAGGTTGCGCAGGGGCACGGTGCGGAAGCGCAGGGCAAAGGCAATTGGTGCCAGGGGGGCAGGCAGATCGGATGCCCAATGCAGGCCGTGGTAGTTCGGATCCGGCTCGTTGAAGAGGCTGAACTTCTTGTCCTTCCAGTTGAACTTCCCCGCATCGGTGACTATTCCGCCGATGCCGGTGCCATGCCCGCCCATCCACTTAGTCAGGGAGTTCACGACGATGTCGGCACCGTAATCGATCGTCTTCAGCAGATACGGGGTAGTGAATGTGGCATCGACGATGAGGGGAAGGCCGTGAGCGTGGGCGATCTTCGCCACCTCCGCGATATCGGTGACGTCGAGAACGGGGTTCCCGATGGTCTCGACAAAGATCGCGCGCGTCTTCGGGCTGATCGCCTTCTCATACGCCTTATAGTCATCGTGCTTCACGAACTTCGTGTGAATGCCGAACTGAGGGAAGATCGCGTCGAACATGGTATACGTGCCGCCGTACAGGTTGCTGGCGGAGACGATCTCGTCCCCCGCCCGCGCCAGCGTGATGATGGCATAGTGAACAGCAGCCGTTCCCGAAGCCACGGCGACTGACGCCGCGCCACCTTCCAGAAGCGTGACCCTTTGCTCCAGGACGTCCTGGGTGGGGTTCATGATCCTCGTGTAGATATTCCCCAGCTCCTTCAGGGCGAAAAGGTTCGCCGCCCGCTCCGTGCTCGGAAACACGTACGAGCTCGTGCGATACACGGGCACACCCCGCGATGTCGTGGCATCCACCTGCTGGCCACCGTGAACGGCATGGGTCTCGAGCCTCAGTTTCTTCTCCTCACTCATCTCGAACTCCTTTCAGAAAAGTAATCACTACCAAACTGATAGTATTAGTAATGATTCTATAGCCAACCCGAATAATTGTCAAGTGAAAAGATTATTAATACTATCGTTAAAGTAGTAATTAAGGAAAGAGGAATATGAAGGCGATATACGCGAACATCCTTGAGGCTGTCGGCCAAACCCCGATGGTCCGCCTGGGAAAAATCGGCAAAGGGCTGAAGGCAACACTCCTGGCAAAGGTGGAGTACATGAATCCCGGCGGCAGTGTAAAGGACCGGGTGGCGGTGAGAATGATCGAGGAGGCCACGGCGGGCAACACGGGGGTCGGGCTCGCCATGGTGGCTGCCATCAAGGGCTACCGGTGCATCTGCGTGCTGCCCGACAAGATGAGCAGGGAGATCCCCGGAGCCTACCGGCCCAACCAGTTCGCCAATCCGGAAAATCCACAGGCCCATTACCTCACGACTGGCCCGGAGATCTGGGAGGATACTGCGGGAAGCGTGGACGTGTTCGTGGCCGGGATGGGAACGGGGGGCACGATCTCGGGCACCGCGCGCTACCTCAAGGAGAGGAAGCCGGGAGTCGTCGTGGTGGGAGCGGACCCCGTGGGATCAATCCTCTCCGGGGACAGCCCGAAACCGTACAAGGTAGAAGGGTTCGGTGAGGACTTCATCCCGAAGACTTTCGATCGACAGATGGTGGACGAGATGATCAGGGTGAGTGATCGCGACTCGTTCACCATGGCACGCAGGCTCGCACGGGAGGAAGGCCTTCTGGTTGGGGGCTCCGCCGGCACCGCTGCATGGGCGGCGGTGTTCTATGCTCAGCGAGTCACGGAGCCTCTGACCATCGTCGTGCTCCTGGCTGACACCGGGAGAAACTACCTCACGCGCATTTTCTCGGACCGTTGGATGCAGGAGAACGGCTTCTGGGAGTCTTCCGCGCGCAAGGGCGCCACAGTCCGGGACGTCCTGAAGGAAAAGGTGCATGCGAGCTGCAGATTCTACCAGAATGCCGCCGGCGGGGTCCCCTCCCCCTTCGACTGCTTCCTCGTCCAGCGGGGGCTTAAGACCCTCGCCGTGCGGATGGAACGGCACCAGGCCAACGCCGCTGCCGTCGCGGGTATCCTCCAGTCCCATCCCTCGATTGGAAAGGTGTACTTCCCCGGCTCCTCCTCCCATCCCGGGCACGACATCGCCGCTCGGCAGATGCGCGGCTTTTCCGGCATGGTTTCATTCGAGCTGCGAGGAGGACCGGCAGCGAATCGGCATCACCGACGGTCTCATCAGGCTCTAGGTGGGCATCGAAGACGCGGAAGACTTGAAGGAAGATATCAGCCAGGCTCTGCGGTGAGACTCGGGAACGCGGTGGTCAGCAGCTCCTTCGTGTAGGGATGCCGGGGATGTGCGAAGATCTCGCGGGCGGGGCCCGCTTCGACGATCTTCCCCTCCCGCATGATCGCAAGGTCGTGGCAGAGTGACTTCAGCACCTTCAGATCGTGGCTGATGAAAATGTAGGAAAGGCCGTACTTCACCTGCAGATTTTTCAGGAGCTCGATCACCTGGAACTGGATCGTCCGGTCCAGTGACGACGTAGGCTCGTCCAGCACGAGCAGGGAAGGTTTCAAGACGAGGGCCCGGGCCAGGGCGATCCTCTGGCGCTGCCCGCCGGAGAACTCGTGCGGGTAGCGCTGCCTCTCTTCCGGGTCCAGCCCCACCTCCCTCATTGCCTCCACGATCTTCTGCTCCCTCTCCCGGGGGTCTCCCACGTTGTGCACGAGCAGGCCTTCGCCGATGATCTGCTCCACGGACATGCGCGGGCTCAGGCTGCCGAACGGATCCTGGAAGATGATCTGCATGCGCCGGCGCAAAGGACGAAGCTGCTCGGGCTTCAGGCCGTTCAATGAGACGTTTTCGAAAAGGATTTCCCCGGTGCTCCTGAGGAGGCGGAGCACGGCCCGCCCGAGTGTCGTCTTGCCGGATCCGCTCTCCCCGGCAACGCCCAGCGTCTGTCCCCGGCGAATCTGGAATGACGCGCCGTCGACAGCCTTCACGTATCCCGTGGTGCGCCGGAGAAACCCTCGCTGAATCGGAAACCACACCTTCAGGTTCTCCGCCTTCATCAGGACCTCTCGGGACGCATCGGGCATCGGGGCATCTCCGGGCGCCTCGGTGTCCAGGAGGGAGCGGGTGTAGGGGTCCCGCGGGTTCTGGAAAATCTCCTCCGTCGGGCCCGTCTCGACGATCCTCCCGTCATGCATGACGGACACCCTGTCGGCGAACCGGCGCACGATCCCCAGGTCGTGGGTGATGAAGAGCACGGCCATGCGAAGTTCCCGCTGGAGGGACTTGATGAGCGCGAGAATCTGGGCCTGGATCGTCACGTCAAGGGCGGTGGTGGGTTCGTCCGCAATCAGGAGCCTCGGCCTGTTCGCGAGGGCCATGGCGATCATCACGCGCTGCCGCATGCCGCCGCTGAANNCGCCCGAGAGCTGATGCGGGAAGGACTTCAGCCTCTTCTCAGGTTCCCGCAGGCCCACTTTCCGCAGCCACTCAAGGGAGACACTGCTCGCCCGGGAACCCGAAAGCCCCTGGTGGAGGCCGAGGGTTTCATTGAGCTGCTTTTCGACCGTGTGCAGGGGGTTCAGCGATGACATGGGTTCCTGGAAAATCATCCCGATCTCATTGCCCCGGATTCCGAGGAGCTCACGGGCGCTCAAGTCGAGGACCTTGCGGTCCTGGAAAATGATCTCCCCTTCGGGATATGCGATCAGGGACTCAGGTATCAACNNTTGCCTGAACCGCTCTCACCCACGAGCCCCAGTGTCTCGTTTGCATGGATGGCAAGATCAGCCCCGTGCACGACATTCCTCACCACGCCGGCTTTGCGAAAACCGATATGGAGATTGGTAATTCTCAGGAGGGGCGCGTCAGCCATCTCCATCAGAATGCCTTCCGAGGGTCGAAGGCGTCCCGCACGGCCTCCCCGATAAAGAAGAGGAGGATGAGGGCACCCCCGAGCACGATGAACGCGGAGATGCCAAGCCACGGCGCCTGGAGGTTGGCCTTCGCTTGTGCCAGCAGGTCGCCAAGAGACGGGGAGCCGATGGGAAGCCCGAAGCCGAGAAAGTCAAGGGCTGTCAGTGCGCCGAGGGAGCCAGCGAGTATGAAGGGCAGGAAAGTAAAGGTGGCGACCATTGCGTTCGGAAGAACGTGCCGAAAGATCACGCGGCTGTCCTTCATCCCGAGGGCCTTCGCCGCCAATACGTACTCGAAATTTCGTGCCCGCAGGAACTCGGCACGGACCAGCCCCACCAGCCCCATCCAGCCGAAGAGGAGCATGATCAGGAGGAGCCACCAGAAATTGGGCTGGACGACACTGGAGAGGATGATCAGCAGAAAGAGCGTCGGCATGCCCGACCAGACCTCGATGAATCGCTGGCCGGTGATGTCGACCCATCCCCCGTAGTACCCCTGGAGCGCTCCCGCGGCGACACCAACCGCAGAGGAGATGAGAGTGAGTGTAAGGCCGAAGAGCACGGAAATGCGGAACCCGTAGATCAGGGTGGCAAGCACGTCCTTGCCGTTCTCGTCGGTACCCACAAGGTTCACCAGCGTGGGCGGTGAAGGAGCGGGGCTGGGGAGGTCATAGTTGATCGTCTTGTAGCTGAAGGGGATCGGCGGCCATACCATCCACCCCTTGGCGGCAATCAGTCCACGCACATGGGGATCCCTGTAGTCCGCGGCAGTCTCGAACTCTCCTCCGAAATCCTTCTCCGTGTAGCTTTTCACCAAAGGCACGTACAGCTTCCCGTTCCAGCTCACCAGCAGGGGTACGTCGTTGGCGATGAGCTCCGCGAAAAGCGAAAGAGTGAACAGCCCCAGGAAGAGCCAGAGGGACACGAATCCGCGCCGGTGCGCCTTGAAACGCTTCATCCGTTCCCGGTTGATCCTGCTCAGCTCGATCGCCATTTCAGGCCTGCCTCGTTTCGAAGTCGATTCGGGGGTCGACAATGGTGTAGGTGAGGTCGCCGACGAGCGTGAGAATCAGGCCCAGAAGCGTAAACATGTACAGCGTTCCGAACATCACCGGGTAGTCGCGCTGGAGAGTGGACTCCAGCCCGAGGAGTCCGAGCCCTTCGAGGGAGAATATCGGCTCGATGAGAGCCGCGCCGGTGAAGAGGATCCCGATGAGGGCCGCCGGGAATCCCGATATGACCAGCAGCATCGCATTGCGAAACACATGCCGGCGAAGTATGCGGTTCTCGGTAAGCCCCTTCGCCCTCGCCGTCATGACGTACTGTTTGTTGATCTCTTCGAGGAAGGAGTTCTTTGTCAGCACCGCAAGTCCGGCAAACCCTCCAATGACGGAGGCCGCCGTGGGAAGAGCGATGTGCCAGAAATAGTCCAGCACCTTGCCGACGAGGCTCAGGGAGGCGAAGTTGTTGGAGACAAGGCCGCGGAGCGGAAACAGCTTGAGGTAAGACCCGCCGGCCAGGAATATGATCATCACGATTGCAAAGAGGAAGCTGGGAATGGAGCTTCCGATCAGCATCGTCGTGCTGGTCCACACGTCGAACTTGCTCCCATGCTTCACCGCCTTGCGGATTCCAAGGGGGACGGAGACGAGGTAGATGATCAGGGTGCTCCACAGGCCCAGGGAGATGGAAACGGGCATCCGTTCAACGATGAGCCCCACAACGCTCCTGCCTCGGAAAAGGCTGTCACCGAAATCGAAAAGAACGTAGCGTTTCACCATCTCCCAGTAGCGGACAAGGAGAGGCTTGTCGAATCCGAAACGCCTGGTGATGGCTGCCACCACCTGTGGATCGAGTCCGCGAGCTCCCCTGTAGAGGGAGGTGTTCTCCTTGGCGCCCGCCGCTGTGACGGGCTTCTGTGTGGCGATCTCGGAGGCCCCTCCAGAGCCGGTGATCCGCTCGATCGTCCCGCTGGTCTTTCGCCCGGAAAGGTTTGCGAGCGCCTGGTCAACGGGACCGCCCGGAGCGATCTGCACGATGAAGAAGTTGATCGTGATGATCGCCCACAACGTGGGAATCATGAGAAGCAGGCGGCGGAGGATGTAGTGTCCCACGGTGCTACTGTTTCGGCAGCTTGGCGTCCTTGTCCTTGTCAAGCCACCAGCTGCCGAGCCCGAACGTGTACTTCGGCCTCACGGCCGGCCGGGAGAACTTGTTCCAGTACGCCACGCGGAACTTGCTGAGGTACCACTCCGGTATCACGTAGAAGTTCCACGTGAGAACCCGATCCAGGGCGTGGCCCCAGGCCAAAAGCGCCTTCTCGTTCTCCTGGTTGGCGACGCAGCCGTCGACCAGGGAGTCGATGGCCGGGTCCTGTACGCCCGCGGTGTTGTACGTGGAGTCGATGTAGTTCGACCGCCAGGTGTCGTTCAAGTCGGTGCTGGGGTAGGCCATTGCGCCATAGCCTTCGGCGATCATGTCGAAATCCCTGTTTCGCAGCCGGTTCACGTACTGGCTGGAATCCACCTGCCGGATAGTCATGGTGATCCCCATCCGCGCGAGGTTCTTCTGCACGGGGACCGCGACCCTCTGCATCGAGGGGCTGTCCATGAGAAGCTCGAAGACGAAGGGCTCACCGGTCTTCACGTCCACGAGCTTCTGGTCCTTGATCTCCCAGCCGGCCGCTTTCAGCAAGGCGAGGCCCTGGCGCACCTGCTCGCGAATCTCGCCGGAGCCGTCGGTGACGGGCGGATTGTACTCCGTGGTGAAGACCTCCTCCGGGATCTTGCCCTTCAGCGGGGTGAGGATCTTCAGCTCGTCGGGGCCTGGCANNAGGTTCCTGTTCATCCACTCGAAGTCCATGGCGAAGTTCAGCGCCCGACGCACCCTTCGGTCCTTGAAGATCGGACGCTGCGTGTTGAACACCATTGCCTGCATTCCCTGCGGAATCTCGTGGGGAATGTCTTCCTTGATGATTGCGCCGTTGTCGAAGTTCTTCCCCGTGTAAAGCGTGGCCCAGTTCTTGGCGATGTTCTCCTGGTACAGATCGAACTCCCCTGCCTTGAATGCCTCGAATGCAACCGTCTCGTCACGATAGTAGTCATAGCGGAGGAAGTCGAAATTCAGCAGGCCCTTGTTGACGGGAAGCCTGAGGGCCCAATAATCGGGGCTGCGCTGCCAGACCACGTACTGGCCGATCTTGTAGTCCTTCACCGTCCAGGCGCCCGTGCCGAGCGGCACGTCGGTGCTGGGCTCGCCAAACTTGCGGCTCTCCCAGTACTTTTTTGGAATGATGTTGAGCTGGGCAAGGGAGATCATCATCGCCTTGTCTCCCTGCTTGAGGGTGAACTTCACGCGCAGCTTGTCCAGAGCCTCCACCTTCGCCACACCCGAATAGTACTGCTTGAATTGGGGTACGCCCTCATCAAAGAACTTGTTGAACGAAAACACGACNNCGTCGTCCGAGGTGATCGGCGATCCGTCCTGTGCCGTTGCCTTCGGGTTGAGGTGGAAAATGATCCACGTGAAGTCGTCCGGGTACTCGACTTTCTCGGCGATCAAGCCGTAGTACACGGAGATCTCGTCCTCGGAACCCGTCATCAGCGTGTCATACACGGAATCGCTTCCCGCCGCGGCCAGCCCTCGGAGCGCAAATTGGTTGAAATTGTCGTAGGTCCCCATCACCCACTGGCGCAGTGTTCCCCCCTTGGGCGCGTTGGGGTTCACGTAGTCGAAATGGTCAAAGCCGGCAGGATATTTCGGCGCTCCATGCAGGCTGAGCGCATGCGAAACAATGACCTTGGGAGCCGCTCCGAGCAGGGCGGCGGCCGCCAGGAAAAGGAGGAGGGCCGCATATCTTTTCATGTCAAAATAATAGGGACCTGGAACCGCCATTGTCAAACTTCGGCACGCGCCCCGCCCTGCAAATTTTCTGAGTTGACGGTGGCCGGGACCTGGTGTAGATTTGACGTGTACCCCCTCCCCTCCAGGGGTGGGGCTGGAGCGAGGAGAGATATGAGAACCGAGGAAATAACGGTTACCGGCATGACCTGCGCATCGTGCTCTGCAAGAGTTGAGAAGGTAGTAGGAAAGCTCGAAGGCGTTGCGAAGGCCAGCGTAAACCTCGCCACCGAGAGGCTGCACCTCGAGTATGATGAGACCCGTCTCCCGACGGGCGCGGTCCGAAAGGCGGTGGAAGCAGCGGGGTACGGTCTGCTCGAAGAGGAGAAGACAAAGCACGTCACCATCCCCATCGGAGGGATGACCTGCGCCTCCTGCTCGGCCCGGATCGAAAAGGTGGTCGGGAAGCTTGACGGTGTCGCGAAAGTATCGGTCAACCTCGCAACGGAGAAGGCTGACATCTTCTATTATCCTGAGAAAGTCCGGCTGTCGGCTATCAAGAAATCCATCACAGATGCCGGTTACGAGCCCCGGGAGATCGATGCTTCGGAGACCGTGGACCAGGATGCGGAGCGAAAGGCGCATGACATCCGCGTGATGTGGACCAGGTTCATCGTGGCCGCGGCGGCCGCGTTGCCGCTCCTGTACCTGGCCATGGGGCACATGGTGCCTGGTCTGCGACTGCCAATCCCATGGTTCCTGGACCCCATGCAGCGTCCGCTGTTGTACGCCCTGGCACAGGTGCTCCTGGTGGTGCCCGCCATCGCCGCGGGGAACCGCTTCTACCGGGTGGGAGGCAAGGCCCTCTGGCACAGGGCGCCGAACATGGACTCGCTCATCGCCATCGGCACATCGGCCGCAGTCCTCTACAGCCTCTATTCGACATGGAGGATCGCCGCCGGTGATTTCGCGGCTGTCAGCAACCTGTACTTCGAAACGGCCGCTGTCATCATCGCCCTGATCCTGCTCGGCAAGACGCTGGAGACCGTGTCCAGGGGACGCACCTCCCAGGCAATAAAGAAGCTCATGGGCCTGGCGCCAAAAACGGCGATCGTGATCCATGACGGGAAGGATACCGAGATCCCGATTTCTGAGGTGGAGGAGGGGGACCTCGTGCGCGTGCGTCCCGGCGGCAAGTTCCCCGTGGACGGGGTGGTGGTGGAGGGTTACACCTCGGTGGACGAATCGATGCTCACCGGAGAAAGCATCCCCGTGGAAAAGAGGACCGGGGACCAGGTCACCGGCGCGAGCATCAACAAGAACGGCACGATCACTTTCCGCGCCACGCGCGTGGGCGGCGACACCGCGCTGGCACAGATCATCAAGCTCGTCGAGCAGGCGCAGGGGAGCAAGGCGCCGATCGCGCAGCTTGCCGACGTGGTGTCGGGGTACTTCGTGCCTATCGTCATGCTCATCGCGCTCGGCGCGGGCGCCGCATGGCTGATCAGCGGGCAGGGCGTGGCATTCAGCATGACCATCTTTACTTCGGTCCTCGTGATCGCCTGCCCGTGCGCCCTCGGGTTGGCTACCCCCACGGCAATCATGGTAGGGACAGGCAAGGGTGCGGAGAACGGCATCCTTATCAAGGGCGGGGCCGCGCTGGAGGAGACGCACAGGATCCAGACCGTCGTCCTGGACAAGACAGGGACCATCACCGAGGGCGCACCGGTCGTTACTGACATCGTCCCGGCAAATGGCATGAGAGAGGATTCCCTGCTTCAGCTTGCCGCCTCCGCGGAGAAAGGTTCGGAGCACCCGCTGGGCGATGCCATCGTGCAGAGCGCGGAGAGCCGAAAACTTGCCCTCCTGCCCACGGAACGATTCCAGGCCGTGCCAGGCAGAGGAATCGAGGCGCGCATCGACGGAAAGGCGGTCCTCCTGGGCAACGAGAAGTTCATGAAAGAGCGTGTTGTCGAGCTTGGCCGTCTGCTCGAGACATCCCGTGAGATGGCCGAGGCGGGGAAGACTCCGATGTTCATATCGGTCGACCAATCGGCGGTCGGCGTGATCGCCGTGGCCGATGTCCCCAAGGAATCCAGCGCCCGCGCCATCGCGGCCCTTCGGGAGATGGGCCTGGAGGTCGTCATGATCACGGGCGACAACGAGAGAACCGCAAAAGCCATTGCCGCGCAGGTCGGCGTGGACCGGGTGCTGGCCGAGGTGCTGCCGCACCAGAAAGCCGAGGCGGTGAAGAAACTCCAGGCGGAGGGACGCAAGATCGCAATGGTCGGTGACGGCATCAACGATGCCGCTGCCCTCGCGCAGGCGGACATTGGCATTGCCATAGGCTCAGGAACAGATGTCGCGATCGAATCGGCGGACATCGTGCTCATGAGGAGCGACCTGGCCGATGTGGCGGGAGCAATCAGGCTCAGCAAGGCCACAATCCGCACGATCAGGCAGAACCTGTTCTGGGCCTTCGGCTACAACACGCTGGGTATTCCCATTGCCGCAGGCCTGCTGTACGCATTCGGCGGCCCCAAGCTCAACCCGATGATCGGCGC
>PMZS01000067.1 GCA_003170115.1 Spirochaetaceae bacterium | reverse complement strand
GCCCGGAACGCCGGCGCCTCATCATCCGGGCATGCCCTGGACCTTGATTCCGACGGGTAGTGGCCCTTGTATTTTTTGAACAGCGTGTAAAAGTAGTTCACGTTCGAGTACCCGATCCGCGCGGCGACGTCGTTTGCCTTCAGCGCGGTGAAGCGAAGGAGCTCCTCCGCCTTGCGGAGGCGGATCTCGTTGAGATACGTCGCAAACGGCTTGCCAACCGCGTTGCGGAAGAGGCGTCCCAGGTAGGGCGCGGAGATCTCGTACTGGGCGGCCAGCACTTTCAGAGAGAGCTGCTCGGCGTAGTTCCGCGTCACGTATCGGATGATCCTGTCGATGAGGCTTTCCTCCCGGCGTCCCTGCTCCAGGGCACGGATCACCGTTCCGGAGAGCCGCTTCATCCATTCCATCGCGTTGCGCGGGGTCTTCTGGTTGAACAGGTTCTTGTAGAGGCTCTCGTAGTCGCCGAGAAACTCCTGCTCGTCGATGTCGTTCATCTTCGTGATGTGCACCAGGGTCGAGAGGACCTCGATGGAGAACCCGCGAAAGACTTCCGGTGTCACCATCTCGGCGGAGAGGAAATTGACGTATGCGTCCTCGAAAAACCTGTCGACCTCCGCGTCGGACTGGGCGAGCACGGCCCGCGTCAGGCCGTCCAGGGAGACAGGGGAAAACTCCGGCTTCTTTGAGATGAAATCGTCGACGTTGTCCTTCGTGATGATGTATTTCGGCAGGTAGTTGATCGGCTGGATGTCCAGCCCGCTGAACCAGTCGGCGGCGATCTTCAAGGGAAGCGCGCCGTCGGCCTGGGGAGGCTGGAAGGTGATGGCCTGCAGCATCCCGTCCTTCACCATCTTCATTCCCTTGGGCGAGCTGCCTGCCCCGACAACGATGATGTCCTGGCGCCCCGCCTCTCGCAGCGCCTTCGTGATCCCGTCCACCAGGATGTCGTCATCCGGCGCCACGATTCCCCGCAGGTCCGAACCGTGCGCCTGGATCCATCCGGCGACGAGCCGCTGCGCCAGCTCCGGATCGAAGACACCGTCGCGCGAGCTCGGCGCCATCTCAAAGCACTTCATCCTCGGTGCGATCTTGCGCAGCTCGGTGATCACCGACCAGGTGCGCGCGTAATAACAGGAGGTGCCGGGGATGTGGCGGAGAATCGCATACCCGCCGGCGAACCCCATCATCTGGGCGAAAATGCGGGCGAGCATCCTGTATTGACCCCAGTCGTCAGGGCCGCACCAGGCGAGGATTGTCCGGTAGGCATCCTCGTTCGGGATGAAGTTCCCGACGATCACCGGGATGCCGCGCGCATGGAACTCCCCGACCCAGCGGGTGCACGCATCGGAGCTGATCGGGACGAGAATCGCCAGGTCAGGTTTTTCCAGCAGCGCCTTGCGCACCTGCTCGTCCTGGCCTACCGTCGTCATGTTGCCGGTGAACGTCTGGAGGCGAACCCCGCTCTTCAGCGCAACCCTGCCGAGGCCTTCCGCGTACGCGACATGGTACGGATGAAGGCCCGGCTGGAGGAACACGATTCTCTTTCCATGGGGACCGTCGCACGGAGACTCCGGGATTCCGTCCTTGCGCACGCCCCAGCCGGCGTATTCCATGTCGTACCATCGCCGCGCATCCTGCTCCGGGAACTGCTCGGGATGCCGGGGGCGTGGAGGGATTTCCTTGAGGCGGTTGTTCCAGAATATGAGCAGGCGGTCTTCGCTGAAAAGCATGCGGCACGTGCCGGCGCCGGGTTCACCGGTCGGCACTGGATGATATCCCAACTCGGCGGCCGTGTACACATGCCCTGTGGCTTCTCCGTGACGGGAAAAAGCAGCTTCTGGTTTTCCGGAAGGAACATGTTCTTCACGGTGATGTCCACGGAACCCGTGTTGATGAACCGCGGCGGCTTCTTCCCGCGCTCCATACGATCGTCCTGCCCTCGCCCGGGAGATTTCAATGCACGGGGAAGAACGATACTGTGACGCTCTGACGCGTGCTGAAGGCCCATTTCGAGGAGCTCCTTGCGGCCCTGAAGCCGGGGGAGCGCCCCGAGCTGATGGACGTCCCGCGTTTCATGGACACAAAGCTTTTCCAGTGGCTCATGGACGATGAGGTCCTGGATCTCGTGGAAGACATCCTTGGGCCGGACATCGACCTTTTCTCAAGCCATTTCATCGCGAAGCCGCCCGGGGGCAGCCTGCGCGTTCCCTGGCACGAGGACTCCGCCTGCTGGCGCACCAAGCTGGACCCCATGGAGGTGGTGACGGTGTGGCTGGCCATCGATGAATCAGACGAGGGAAACGGTTGCATGTACGTCATTCCGCGGACCCACGACAACGGCTTCTCGGAGTACTACGACGCAGATACTGAGGGAGAATGAAGCGAGCCTCCACCAGGCCAAGCTGATCCACGGAAGTCCGTCGAACACCAGCAACCGCCGCCGGACCGGCGATACAATGCGCTATGTTGCCTCATCAACGCGGCTGAGCCCCGGGAATCTCGCCAAGCACCAGCTCTGTCGCGCTCGGGGCAGGGACTTCGGCGTCAACCGCTCCGGCGATCCAGGGAAAACGTACCCGGAGCTGATGCAGGGAAGGAAGATGCGGGGCCACTGAGGAAGAAGGCGCGCTGCCCGGTTCCGCGGCCGTCCCGGCGGACTACAATCCGGCCGCGACCATGTCGCCGATCTGGCTTGTCGAGAATCCCATCCTGCCTGCCGCCATGCTCTTCATCCGGCTGATCACGGCAACCACGGACTTCTCAATGGCATCCGCGGCCTTCTGGTGGCCGAGCTGTTCGAGCATCATGGCCCCGGCGAGTATCGCGGCGACCGGGTTGATGATGTTCTGACCGGTGTACTTCGGGGCGGAACCCCCGATCGGCTCGAACATCGAGACACCCTCGGGATTCAGGTTCCCTCCCGCCGCCACTCCCATCCCGCCCTGGATCATGGCGCCGAGGTCCGTGATGATGTCGCCGAACATGTTCTCCGTGACGATCACATCGAACCATTCGGGGTTCTTCACCATCCACATTGTCGTGGCGTCAATGTGCGCGTAATCGGGGGTTACGTCGGGATATTCTTTTGCAACTTCCATGAAAGTGCGGTACCAGAGGTCCTGGACGAAGGTAAGGACGTTCGTCTTCCCGGACATCGTGAGCTTCTTCCGGCCATTGCGCCGACGCGCAAGGTCGAAAGCGAAGCGCACGCAGCGCTCGACGCCCTTCCGCGTGCAGACCATCTCCTGGATGGCCACCTCATCCGGCGTGCCCTTCTTGAGGAATCCGCCGGAGCCGATGTACAGACCTTCGACATTCTCCCGCACGATCACGAAATCGATGTCCTCCGGCTTTTTGTTCGCCAGCGGGGTTTCCACGTTCGGGTAGAGCTTCACGGGCCGCAGGTTGATGTACTGGTCCAGCTCGAAGCGCAGGCGAAGGAGAATCCCCTGCTCCAGTATGCCCGGCTTCACGTCCGGATGACCGATCGCGCCGAGGTAGATCGCGTCGAAGCCCCGCAGTGTGTGCACCGCGTTGTCAGGGAGGGTTTCACCGGTTTTCAGGTAGCGTGCGCCGCCCCAGTCGAACGCAGTGAAGGTGAGGGGAATTGAAAACTTGTCCGCCGCCGCCGTGAGCACCTTGATGCCTTCACGGATGACCTCGGGGCCGGTCCCGTCTCCGGGGATGACAGCGATCCTGCTCATGGGCGGAAGGTAATGGTTGCGGCCGGTGCTGTCAACCAACCGCTCACCTGCGCGCGTATTTCTCCCGCGTCAGGGCCCGTGAACAGCAGGTGCGAGGCGTTTCCGTACACCAGGTGCCGGGTGGTTGCCGAGGTCATCCGCTTCTCGATGAATGGGACCACCGTCGGCGGCACGTTCCTGTCTGCCGCTCCCACGATGATCAGCGTGTCTGAAGTGACCCGGCCCAGGGCACGAACAGCCATGCGGCGCAGGCGGAGGTAGGAGGTCCCCTGCCGTGGGTAGCGCCACTGCCAGTATTCGCGGGAGAGGGCCGCATTGTCGTTGTCTGAAATCTCCTGCTGCGTCGTCACCTGCCATCGGACCCTTTGCACGAAGGGCCCGAAAAAGAAGGACCAGGGCAGAAGCCGGTTGGTGAACTGGAAAGCGGGGGCGAGCAGGACGAGGCGCGCCGCCGGGAAACGCGAAGCGAGGAGTACTGCCAGCACAGCCCCCATGGAGTGTCCGACGAGGTGAACAATCCCGCACCGTGCGCGCAGGTCCAGCCAGGCATCCACTGCCTCGCGCAGCCAGTCGCGCCAACTCGTCTGGAGGAAATCCAGGCCGTCGGTGCCGTGCCCCGGGAGCCGCGGAACGCTCACCGTGAGACCTTCGGATCGCAAGTGCTCGGCAAGCCCGGCAAGGTTGCGAGGTGTTCCGGTGAAACCGTGGAGGAGCAGGGCCCCGGCATCTCCACCGGGGAGGAGACGCGGCAGGGCGCTGGTCAGGGTCGATGCCTCCGAGGGAATGTCCCGGAGTTTCATGGCATTGAATATACCCTCTATAGACCGAATCGAAACAGCAGCGGCACGAGAAATGGGACGCTGAGGGAAAGCACGCCTCCGGAGACGATGGAGAGCATTCCCAGGATCGTGAGGATCGTGAGTGCAGGGCTCATCAGGAAACGCGGGTCGGTGCGATCGGTGCCGTCACATCCCGAGCAGCCGCCGCGTGGCCAGTTGATCCAGCCGTGCAATCTGCAGTCCCGTCCCGTTGACCTTGTCGTAGTCCGGCGCGGCAGCCAGGATCTCGGCGGTTTCGCCCTTCGACAGGATCTTCGCCATTCCCGGTTCCCTGTCCCACAGGGCGGCCATCATCTTCGCCAGTTCGGGGTCAGCGGCGATGTCGTGGGCCTTCTTCTCCGCCATGCGATAGTTCTCCACGTTCTGCCGGATGAAGTCCATGCGGATGCGCGTGCTGTTCTCCTTGCCGGGCGCGGTGTCGGTCCGGAGGATATGGTTGTCGTACTCGATGTGCCCCTGCCAATCCATGCGGTCCAGGAGCCAGAGAACCGCCACCATCTCCTTGATGCCGTCCATGCCGACGAGCATGGGTAGGTCGTTGTCGAACTGGCCGGGTTTCTGATTTCCCACGTGGAGGAAGAAAAGCTTTTTCGCGTGCACGGCCATGGCCACGGCGACCTCAGCGGTGAGTCCGGTCATCCCCTCGTGCTGCAGGACCTCGGGATTCACGCCCCAGAAGGAGGGGTCATTGAGCATGGCGATGAGGCCAAGGGCGTGCCCTGTCGTGGGGATGTACATCTCTCCCCGAGGCTCGTTGGGCTTCGGCTCGATGGTCCCGTGACGGACGCTGCCGTTCTGCTCCTTCGCGTAGCGCTCGGCGAGGTTGAGCCCCTCGATGAGGTAGCGGTAGTTCCGCTCCCAGGGGACCGAGAACTGGCACTCGAACCCGTCTCGGGCCACCCAGTAGGTGAGATACTCGGCGCCGAGGAAGTTGCCGATGCGGATGGTCCGCATCACCTTGCGCGCGGCGAGCATCCGCACCTCGGGATTGGGGTTCGTCAGCCCGCCGTTCCTGAAGAGGGGGTTTTCGTGGAGGCTGCACGTGACCATGGCCACCTTCAGCTCCGCGGCGTCGAGCTTTTCCTTGATGGTCTTCAGGGTTTTCGATGCGGGACTGGAAGGGTCGAGGTCATCCTCGAGGTGGTGAGGGTCCCAGCCCACGAGATCATCGTCGTGCGCGGAGGTGAACTCGATCAGCTTCTCCTCCCGTGCCTTGCAGAGGAGATCAGCGATCTCCACCGAGGACATGCGGTCCATGATGGCGCGGCCGAACGGGTCTCCGACGGGGTTCGCCACGCACCAGAACGGCATCGAAAGCTTTCGGTTCTTCATCGAGTTGTCTCTCCTTCGGTTGCGGCAGGCTCGCAGGCCTCGCAGGTATTTGAATCCCAAGAGAACATGCGCATGAGTGAAAGGGGATTGCCGCACCGGGCGCAGCGGGGGCGGAATGGGAGCATCAGGCGGCGCTGCCAGATCACTACGGCCACTGCCACCACTGCCACGGCGATGAGCCACTCATCGGCGATGCCGTAGCGGGAAAACAGCCAGGCAGCGATCCATGCCCCGATGACCACCATCGTCAGAGAAAGGGTGGCGATCCGCTTGCGCGTCCCCGCTTCGCGGAACCTCCTCTGGTAGAGATGGAAAATCCACAGGGCGACCATGGGGGCGAGAAGGATTTTCTGGAGTAGCGCTGAAATGACTGTGCTTTCCACTTGGATGGGGAGTTTAGACGGTGGGGACCTCTGGGTCAACCTGTCTGCGTTGTCACAAAGACACGCCATGGCTATTCTCGATCCATGCCCCCTGGCCACACCGGCCCGCGAATCATCATCAATGGCGGCGAGCGCATCCTCCATGCCGAGGTGGGGAGGCCTCTCCTGTTCACCGCGATGGCGGAGAAGATCTTCATCCCGTCAGCCTGCGGCGGCAGGGCGAGCTGCGGTCAATGCCGGGTCCGGGTACTGTCCCGGGCACCGAAACATGTTCCCGAAGAGCGCGCCGTCCTCACCGCGGACGAGATGGCCCGGGATGTCCATCTTGCCTGCCAGTTGAGGGTAACGGAAGAGACGAGGATCGAGCTGCCGCCTGGCTATCTGAAGGCGCGGCAGTACCGGGCCAGGGTTGCTCGGATGCGTGACCTCGCGCGGGACATGCGGGAGGTGGAGCTCGATCTGATCGAGCCTGCGCGGATGAGGTTCCTCGCCGGGCAGTATGTCCAGTTTCTGCGGCCCGAATTGGAGCACGACCCGCGCCCACTGTACCGCGCCTACTCGATGGCCTCATCGCCTTCGAGCGACTTCCGCATTTCGCTGCTGTTCGCACGGGTCCTCGAAGGAGAGGTCACATCGTACGTGTTCGACCGTCTTCGCCCGGGAGACAGTGTTACCGTCAACGGGCCGTTCGGTTTCTTCCATCTGAAAGAGAGTACCCGCCAGATCATTTTCGTCGCGGGCGGCTCGGGGATAGCTCCCATACGGGCCATGCTTCTGGATATGGCGGAGAAAAGGAATGCCCGGCCGGCGGCCCTCTTCTACTCCGCGCATACGCCGGCTGATCTGGTCTATGCGGAAGAGATGCGTGCCCGCGAACGGGATATGCCCGGTTTCAGTTTCATACCCGTGCTCTCCCGCCCCGCTCCCGGCGATCGCTGGGAAGGAGAGAAGGGCGGGCTCCCCGCGGCTCTCTTGCGTCTCCTGCCGGAGCTGGATGATCATGAAGCCTACCTTTGCGGAGGACCCGGCCTGGTCGACTCATCGATCAACGCCCTGAAGGCGAAAGGGATTCGAGACGAGCAGATTTTCTTCGACAAATTTTCCTGAATCGCCCGCGGAAATCGTGAATGCAATTGCTTTCGGCCGGAAGCCGCTGTATTATGGGTTAGGGAGGTGCATATGGCTGTGCATCTGTATCTGTCAACAATTCCCGAAGCCCTGATCGCATCCATGCTGACCCCGATGGACTTCGGCGCCTACTACGCGGTGGGCATGGAGAAGAAATCGCGGGGCCAGGCGCAGTACTTCAACGTGGACAGGGGGTTTTCCAGCGACTACTTCCCAATGGGGGAGATCGACAGCCGGTGCGTCCCGCACCCCAACGGCGAGCCGAAGCACTCGGTGTACCTCTCCGTCTACCGCGTTCTGGAGCACATTCCGCTCACCGCCCTGGGCAGCCTCTACATCGCCACGCGTGACGGCCGGGTGCTGGAGATCCCACCGTCCATGGCGCTGCCGAGCTTCCCCAAGGGATTCCGGCTCTACCAGGAGATCTGCCCGGTGGCCCCCCGGGTCGTGAGCAGCCTCGACCCGAGAGAGTTCTGTGCATTCATGACGGACTCGAAGCGCAGCATCCACGTTCCCAAGATCCTTTTCGCCGAGCTGAGCCTCGGGGAGCTTGCGGAGAACCCCGAAACGGGAAGCGTGCGTGACCTTCCCTATGCCAACATCGAGCACCTGCGATCGTGCATCACGGAACTGAAGAAAGATCCTCATAAGGGTACCAAGACCGTGGACCGGATGGCGCCCAGCGATTTTCCGTACCGTATGGTGCAGAACGGGTTCTTCGTGGGTGATGCGAAATCCATGCTCTACTACCCGATGCCCACGGAGCGCGAGCTGCAGACCACGCATTACGTGTGGTGGAGATCCGCGTCGGGCTGATCGTAGCGCTCGATGCGTGAAGAGCTGGCCCTCCATGGCGGGATGAAGACGGCAAAGCAACCCTTCCCGCCGTGGCCGCAGTTCGCAGAACGGACTCTCTCCGATGTCCTCGAGCCGCTTCGCACGGGGAAGGTCGCCTCGTGGTCTGGAACCAGGGGTGCCGAGTTCGAGGAGCGCTGGGCAGCGTGGTCCGGCGCCCCGCATGCGGTGGCCTGCTCCAGCGGCACTGCGGCGCTGCACATGGCCCTGGTCGCCCTCGGCATCCAGCCGGGAGACGAAGTTCTCGTGCCCTCCCATACCTTCATCTCCAGCTCGCTGGCGGTGCTTCATGCCGGCGCGGTCCCGGTCTTCTGCGACGTGTCCGACGATCAGACCCTGGACCCGGGCTGTCTCGAGCGGCACGCGACCTCGCGGAGCAAGGCGCTCATCGCGGTGCACCTCTACGGCATTGTGTGCGACATGGACAAGATCCTGCAGGTCGCACGCCGTCGGGGACTCTCGGTGGTGGAGGATTGCGCCCAGTGCGCGGGCGGCGAGCATCATGGCCGCAAAGCGGGGATGTTGGGCGATGTCGGGTGCTTCAGCTTCTCCCAGGGCAAGCACGTCTCCACGGGAGGGGAGGGCGGCATGGTCGTCACCGCGCTCCCGGAAGTTGCAAGCGCCTGCAGGTCGCTGCGGGACTATGGCCGTGAGCATGAGGGCTCCGGGCCTGCGGCCCACGTGCGCGTGGGTTTCAACTATCGTCTCACGGAAATGCAGTCCGTCATCGGCCTGAATGAGCTGGCTCGGCTGGACTCCTGGAATCTTCCGCGGCGCCTGGGCTTTGCGAAGATCTACGATCACGCATTTTCCCAGCTCTACGGCATACGCTGCCTTCCCTTCACTGCCCCGGATCGGCGCAACGCCTACTGGAAATACCCGCTTCAGCTGGACCTGGAGAAGCTGGCATGTGATCCGCGGGAGATACGAGAGGCGGTTGTGGCGGAAGGAATCCCGGATGCCGGGAGCTGCTGGCCCGAATCCTACGAGGAGCCGGTGTTTGCCGGGCGGGAAACGGTGCGGTGTCCGAATGCCGAGGCGGTGCGCCGGCGGACGCTCGTGCTCGCGCTGCCGCCGACGTGGGAGAAGAGCCACGTGGAAACGTGCGTCGCGGCGGTGAGGAAAGTGCTGCACGCATACCGAAGGTGATGTAGCAGCTCGCCCCCGCGAAAGGTATCATTCCCGCATGTATGTACGCGGAGTCCAAATCGTGGTGGTGAAAAGCCAGGCCGATGCGGCGGGCGCGGAGCTTGCAATTTCAGAACTGGACGCAGCGCCGCCCGGTGTACCACTGGATGAGCGCCGGATCCGTGCGGTGTGCGCCGCGGGGCTCATGGAGGCGGTCGTGCGCCGCCTGGAAACGCTGGCGCTGCCGGCATTCGGGATCGCCCAGGGTGTTTCACCCGTGATCTCGGGCAAGATCCTGGTGCAGGAGGCCATCCGCGTCGCTCGAACGGGCGGGACGAGCCTGCACCGGATCTTCCTGTGCTGTCCGGACGAGAAGGTTTTCAAGTCTTTCGAGAAGACTGTGCGCGGATACCTGAGGCACTTCCTCGATGTGCTGATCTGGGGACCCTTCGTGACCGTGGATGCAATTATCCGGGTCCCTGCAGGGATCGTGCTGGTTGAAAGAAGCAACCCCCCGCTTGGTTTCGCTTTGCCGGGCGGGTTTGTGCACTACGGGGAGAGCCTGGAGAAAGCCGTGCTCAGAGAGGCACGGGAGGAGACGGGGCTGGAGCTGCTCGACCTGGAGCAGTTCCATACCTATTCGGACCCCTCACGGGACCCGCGGTTTCACACGATCACGACGGTGTTCAGTGCGCGCGCGGAGGGGGAGCCCCGGGCAGGGGATGACGCGGCCAACGTGCGGGTCGTGCCCCTGAGCGAAATCAGCGGGCTGCCATTCGCGTTCGATCACGCCCTGGTGCTGGAGGAGTGGGTGAAGAGGCGTGGCTGACGCTCCACTCCCGGCAGTCAACGCGCTTCGCCATCTCCGGGAAGAAATGGGTATGTGATCGCATAGCAGGGTTGCGCGGCGCGTTTCGTGGTGATAGGATATCCGAGCAACTGAGTGAGGTATCAAAATGGCAGAACGCAAGTTATTGCCATGGAAAAAGATGTGGGACTATATCGGGGTGTGCGGAGAATCGCCGAACCTCGATGAAATGTTGCGGCGCTCAGTCCGTGAGTTTCCCCGCCTCATCCCTTGCGAGCACGCCATGACGTGCGTCGCGGCGGTTGATCCGAGTCGGGGATCCCTATCCGTACATGTGGAACACAATGGGGTATCCGAGAGCGTGGTGGTCGCCTACTGCCAGCACTATTTCCGTGAGGACATCGCGCGATTGGACGTGGGTCCATCTTCGCTCACCATTCAAATGGATTGGAGGCAGGCGAAGCTCGCGAAAAACGCGTTTGTGCGAGACTTCATTCATGGGCTCCTGCGAATCGATTTTTCCGCGGGGATCCCCATAGTCAACAGGGACGGTTCAGGAGCGGCAATCTTCATGTTCACAAGGATCGGAACAGGGAGGATGAGCGGCAGAGAGGGGGCCATCCTGCTTGCCCTTCGACCGCATCTGGTGAATCTGTACTCGCTCTTCAAGCGCATCGAGTGTCTGCCGGCGGACCACCTTTTTGCAGCCGAGCTGGCTCGGGAAAGCGAGCTCTTGAGCAAGCGGGAAGCGGAGATCGCGGGGCTGCTGTGCAGGAGACTGCATGCTCACGAAATCGCAGCTTCGCTGATGATCAGCAAGCGGACAGTCGAGACCCATGTCCAGCACATCTACGACAAGCTGCGTGTCAACAGCCGTGTCGACCTGCTCCATCGCCTGATGGGTTGAACGTGCGCAGGCCGGCGGTGCCTATGCCCTGCCCTCCAGAAGGCACTCAAAGTCCTTGTCCCGACATGCGGGGTTGATCCCCAGCCGGGTCAGGCAGAAATCGAACCGCACCGGGTCCCGGGGGCTGTGTCGGGCAAAGGCCTGCGTGATTTCCACGGCTGTTTTGAGGTTGGCCTGCCGCTTGCGTGTGAGACCGAGCGCGCGCGCGATCCTGAACATGTGCGTGTCCAGGGGCACGACGAGCTTGGAACGGGGCACGCCCTTCCACGGACCCGGGTCGACAAGATCGCGGCGCACCATCCAGCGCAGGTACAGATTCAGGCGCTTGCACGCGCTGCCGTCCGCGGGGGAGGAGAGAAGGGACGGGCAGGCATCCGGGCCCCCCGCAGAAATGCGCAGGTGCTCGACGAACAGCGCCAGTGCCGGAAGGACCGTGTCATCCTGCTTCTTCACGCCGGCGGCGAAGAGCGCTTCCAGTGAGCCGCACTCCACGATCGTCCGCTTGATGGCGATGAGCAGCGCCGCAACTTCCGCGCCGGTCGTGAACCGATGCTTGAACGGACGGAAGAGCTCGCGCAACTCCCGATCCGTCATCCGCCCCAGGAATGCATGAGGCGACCCGCGCGAACCCCCGCTTCCCAGAACATCCATGACACGGCCAACGCTCACCAGAATCTGCGCCACTCTGCCATAGGCAAGGGAGGCGCTGATCAGGCCCGCGATCTCCTGGTCCTCGGGAGCGTCGTACTCGTACACTATCTCCAGCGGGTCCGGGTGCACGAACTCCCTGCGATTGTACCTTCTATAGAGGGACGCGAGTCCCGGCGTGAGGTCCGTCACGATGTCTGGAGAGCCTTCACATACCCTTCGATCTTCTCGATGAGACGAGCAAGCTCCGCCAGCTTGTCCTTCTCCCGGTCCACGACTTCCTTCGGTGCGCGCTCGACGAACGAGGCGTTGGCAAGCTTGTCCTTCGTTCTCCTGATCTCCGATTCTGCTTTTTCCCTGTCCTTCGTCAAGCGTGCGATCTCTTTCGGCGCGTCGATCGCTTCCCGAAGCATCACGAACACCTCGAAGCCCTTTCCCGCGGCGGCGATCACGCCCTGCGCGGAAGGCCGCGTGTCCTGGAAATCAAGCCGGCGCACCCCGGCGAGATGCGAAACAAGCCGGGCGCCGGCCTTGAAGCCCTCCCGGGTTTCACCCTCGGTGACCACCGTGACATCCACTTTTGCGTCCGGGGGAACGGTGAACTCCGACCGGATGGTTCGAACGGCGCGGACCAGCTCCTGAAGCGATTCGAACCGGGCCTGGGCCTCCGGGGCTTCCCGCGCGGGTTCAACCACCGGGTATGGTTGGGTCATGATCGAATCCCCGTGCCGGGGCAGGGTCTGGTAGATCTCCTCCGTGATCAGCGGCAGGAAGGGATGGGCGAGCCGCAGCGATTCCTCGAGGAGTGAAAGCAGGAGGGTGACGATCCTGTCCTTCTCCGCATCATCGGCATTCAGCGAGAGCTTCGCCGCCTCGATATACCAGTCGCAGAAGTCGTTCCAGATGAACTCGTAGACGGCCTGCGCGGCCTCGTTGAACCGGTACTCCTCCAACGCTCGGCGGGCCGTCAAAGCCGCCGCGTTCAACCGATGCCCGATCCACCGGTCCACCTCGGTGAGCGTGACCGCCGCGGGATCCAGGAGCATCCTGCCCTCGAGGTTCATCAGCAGGTATCGTGATGCGTTCCAGATTTTGTTCGCGAACCGCGAGCCCAGCTTGCTCGCATCCTTGTCAAAGAGCACGTCCTGGCCCTGCGCCGCGAGGAACGCGAGTGTGAACTTCAAGGCGTCGGCCCCGTACTCGTCGATGATTTCCAGCGGGTCCACGCCGTTGCCCAGGCTCTTGGACATCTTGCGGCCCTGCTTGTCGCGGACGAGGCCCGTGATGTAGATGTCGCTGAACGGCACCTCACCCATGAACTCCAGGCCCATCATGATCATGCGAGCAACCCAGAAGAAGATGATGTCGTACGCCGTGATCAGCGTGGTCGTGGGATAGAACCGCGCCAGGTCCGCGGTTTTCTCCGGCCACCCCAGCGTGGAGAAGGGCCACAGGGCCGATGAGAACCACGTGTCCAGCACGTCTGAATCCTGCGCGATGTCGGCACTCCCGCATGTAACACACGCGGTCGGGTCTGTGCGGGACACGGTCATGCCACCGCACGATTTGCAGTACCAGACCGGTATGCGGTGTCCCCACCAGAGCTGCCGGGAGATGCACCAGTCGCGGATGTTCCTCATCCAGCCGGAGTAGGTGTTCTCCCACCGCTGGGGGAAGAACCGGATCTTTCCGTCCTCCCATGCCTTCAGGGCCTTTTCCGCCAGGGGGCGCATCTTCACGAACCACTGGTCCGAGAGGTAGGGCTCGATCACCGTGTTGCAGCGGTAGCAATGCCCGACCTGGTGGACGTGATCTTCTTCCTTTATATAGAAGCCTGCGGCCTTCAGATCTTCGATGACCCTGGCCCGCGCTTTGGTGACGGTGAGACCCCTGTATGCCTCAGGCACATTCTCATTCAACTTCCCGTCGGGCGTGAGGATGTTGATTTCTTTCAGCGAATGGCGGTGGCCGATCTCATTGTCCACCGGGTCGTGGGCAGGGGTGACCTTCACCGCCCCGGTCCCGAATTCCCGGTCGATCTGCGCATCCGCGATCACCGGAATCTCCCTCCCGGTCAGAGGGAGCGACACCATCTTTCCCACCAGGGCCTTGTAGCGCTCGTCGTCGGGATGCACCGCGACCGCCGTGTCTCCGAGCATGGTCTCGGGCCGGGTGGTGGCGACGACAACAGACCCCGACCCGTCCGCCAGCGGGTAGCTGTAGTGATACATCTTGCCTTTTGTTTCCGTGTGCTCAACCTCGTCGTCGGAGATGGCGGTGCGGCACGAGGGGCACCAGTTCACCAGGTAAAACCCCCGGTAGATCAACCCTTTCTCGTAGAGAGACACGAACACTTCCCGCACCGCCTTGGAGAGGCCCTCGTCCAGCGTGAAGCGCTCACGGTCCCAGTCGCAGGAGGAGCCGAGCCTCTTCAACTGCCGCACGATGATGTCGTGGTGCTCGTTGGTGACCTTCCAGGTTTCCTCGACGAACCTCTCACGGCCGATCTCCGTCCGGCTGGTCCCCGCCTTTTTCAGCTTCTTTTCCACGACGTGCTGCGTCGCGATGCCGGCATGATCGCAGCCGGGGACCCACAGGGTGTCGTCTCCGATCATGCGGTGGTAGCGGATCTCGATGTCCTGGAGCGAATTATTCAGGCCGTGGCCCATGTGGAGAACGCCCGTGACGTTGGGCGGCGGGATCACGATGACGAATGTCTTTTTTCCCTGTCCCTTCGCCCCGGGTGAGAAGAGTCTCTTCTCGATCCAGCTCGCGTAGACGCGGTCCTCGTAGCTTTTCGGGTCGAAGGCCTTGCTCAGCTCGATGGCTTTCATGTGACGCGGAGCATAGCAGATTGCACGCGACGTGTTCAATTGATACCATCTTCCGGCATGGCAGCACGCGTATTCGTCTTCGGAAGCATCAACACGGACCTCGTCGTTTATGTGTCCCGCCTGCCCCAGCCGGGAGAGACGATCGGAGGGGGGACCTACGGTTCCTTCCCCGGCGGCAAGGGCGCCAACCAGGCTGTGGCTGCCGCTCGGGCGGGCGCGGCGGTGCAGCTGTTCGGCTGTCTGGGAAAGGACGCGTTCGGGCGGGAGCGCATCGCGAGCCTGGAGAAGACCGGCGTGTCCACCCGCGGGGTGCGCATGCTTGCCGACGCGGCCTCGGGCATCGCCCAGATCACCGTGGACTCCGTGGGGGAAAACACGATCGTCGTTGCTCCCGGAGCGAACGATCGTTTTGGACCGGAAGGCGTGGAGGTGCCTTCACCGTCCCGCGGTGAAGCGTGGGTGTCTCTCTTTCAGAACGAGGTGCCGCAGGATTCCACGGAAGCGCTCATCCTCAAGACCCGGGCGGCCGGGCACACGGTGTTCTGGAATCTCGCGCCTACCCTGAGCAGGCGGCCGTCGGAGGAGGCCCTCCGCGCCGTGGACTGCCTCATCTGCAACCGCAACGAGCTGGCCGCTCTCATCGGCAGGCCACGTTCGTCCAGTGACGATTCCCAGGGGGTGGCGGCGGATGCGCGCGTGCCCCTCGCGTGGGGGGTCCGCAGCCTCATTGTGACCCTCGGCAGGAAGGGGAGTGTGCACGTCACGCGTTCGAGCGTGCAGGCGGTGAGCGCGTTCGAGGTGCAGGCGGTCGACACGGTGGGCGCCGGAGACTGCTACTGCGGCGTTCTTGCCGCCTCGGTGGCCCAGGGAATGGAAATGCCGCAGGCCATGCGCCGGGCGTCAGCTGCCGCGGCACTCTCGACGACCCGCAAGGGTGCCCAGCCCTCCATGCCGGCGCGCGGCGAGATAGAGAAGTTCCTCAGCCGGCAGGAAGCGTGACAGGCGGGGGAAGCTGAAGGCTTTCCAGCCGGTCGAACCGGAAAATGACCCAGTCTCCCCGATCGGTTTTCATCAGAACACGTTCGGTGACCGCGTGCCCCTCGGACCGGGGAGCCACGTCGGCTCCAGGGCCCGAGTCGGGAGGAGCGCCGGGCGTCCACCTGTCGTATTTCACAAGGAATACGGGGCTGGGCTCTCCCTGCTCCTCGGTGATGGACAATCCGGTCACCCCGTACAGAGT
>PMZS01000072.1 GCA_003170115.1 Spirochaetaceae bacterium | reverse complement strand
GCCGAACACGCCTTCGGTGATGATGAGGATGCCGCCCTTGCGATCCTTGTGCGCGGCACGAAGGTGCGACTCAAGGTCATCCATGTCATTGTGCTTGAAGGGATGGAACCGCCGTCCGGCCGAAGCCAGCACCGTGGCGTCGATCATCGAGGCGTGGGAGAGGGAATCGATGACCACCACGTCATCCCGGTCCACGAGGGCGGTGACCGTTCCAAGGACGCCAAGGTAGCCGTAGTTGAACACGAGGGAGGCGGGCTTCCGGCAGAAGGAGGCGAAATGACTCTCCAGCGCGATGTGCTCGTTGGAGTTGCCCGTGAGGAGCCGCGATCCCATGGGCGCGCTGGGGCCGTATGCGGCAATCGCGCCTGAGGCCGCCGCGGCGAGCTCGCTCCTCCCCGCGATGCCGAGATAATTGTTGATGGCCCACACGATCACGTCTCTGCCCTGGAACTTCATCCGAGGTCCTACGCGCCCTTCCAGCACGGGCTGGGAGAAATACATGTCCTTCCGTGCACGAAACGCGCCGAAATATCCGGCGTCGGTCCGGCACTTGTCGAAAAGGTCGCTCATGTGAGGGCGGCCCGAAGGAGCGCCAGCCCCCGCGCGGGTCCTTCCTTGCGCAGGGCTTTCAGGGTGAACGTGGCCTGAGGCCTGAGGAATGCAATGCGCCGGTCCCGCCGAAGCCGGCGATGGCCGCCGCCGGTGATGTTGAGCGCCACCATGTCACCCCTTCCGATCCTGCCCTGGTCCACGGCCTGCCTCAGCGAGGCCAGCGCCACTTGCGCCGCCGGATCGATATCGCATCCCTCGAGCTTTTCGAAAAGGCGGCCCGCCTTTCGGGCTTCCGTGTTGGTGACACGGTACATGAATCCACGGGTATCGGTGAGCGCATCGAACACCCCGCCGGCAATCGAATACGGGGGGTTCCTGTTCCCCAGCACCCGCGCGCGAATGGAGCGCGAAAGCCTCCGACCATCGGCGGCGGGGGTCAGGGTTCGAGAACCCGCTTCCCATGCGTCCGTCATCGGCGTGAACGGCGCGTTCTGGGAAAGGTGCAGCCTCATCTTTCCGCGGGCGAACCGGTCGTCTCCCTGCAGCCTGAGGTTCATCTCCCACGCGGCGATGGCGCCTGTTCCGCTGCCCACCGCCTGGAAATAATGATCGGGGATCCTGCCGGAAGATTCGACGGCCGCGAGCACCGCCGTGCCCATGCCGTCCCGCCGGGCCGCATTCCGCGCTCCGCCTTCGGGGTAGAATCCCTCCGTCGCGGCAATCCCGTTTCCCAGCTCGATGGCATCCGCGTAATCGGCTCCCCCGTCCAGGACGGCAAGCCGCACCTCCGGGTCGGACGCTCCGGTGCTCCACAAGAGCGGCAGGCTGTTCCCGGGAACCACCAGGAGCGCGGGGACCTTGTAGCGTGAACAGGCGTCGTGAAACGCACGCGCCGTGTTGCCGGCCGAGGAGACGACAAGTGACGATCGCCACCCATCCACGATCCTCCCGCACACCGCCTGGGCTTCCAGCTCCTTGAAGGTGCAGGTCTCCATCAGCGCGCCCTTCTCGGGCCACCAGCCGTTGAAGATGATGAACAGGTTCTCCAGTCCGAGGAAGGGGCCGAGCGCCGTGCTGTGAAACGCCACGGGCCCGGCCGCTCCGGGAAGCTTCCGCCGAATGGGCAGCCAGTCGAAGAAACGGAAAACCCCGGTGTGCTCGGGATGCGTGACGAACTTCGTGACTTTGTAGATCGCGCGCAGGAGCGCCGGCGGGTGCTTCTCCGGGCAGGAGAGCAGGAACTCTCCGGGGCTGTCCTCGTACCTGCCGCCGCAAATCGGGCATTCCAGGAGGTAGTCGGCGGCGCCTGCTTGCATTTTCACGGATGCTTCCATACTCTCAGGAACAAAGAGAATGCTTTCAGATGCCCGGGTCAACAGTCCCGGGGTGCGGATGGGCAAAAAGCTGGATTTTCGAGGGTCAGCTCGCATTCCTTCCGCGCACGCGGGCTCACAATGGCGGGGAAAACCGGATATTTGACGCGCGAATCCGGTTCCCCTCGCGGGGAGGTTCATGGGGCGAAATAGAAGGGACACCCTCCTTAAGATTGGCGAGAGGCTCTTCGCCGAGCAGGGCTACCGGGACGTGAGCATCAAGGACATCACGAGTTCCGCGGGCCTCGGGATGGGAAGCTTCTACACCTATTTCTCCACCAAGGAAGCCTTCTACTCGGACATCCTGGACGGGATCGAGCAGAGGGGCGTTCGAGAGGTGGAGAAGCACGTGAACAGCCTCCGTTCGCCGCTTTTCAGGTTGAAAGCACTGTTCCGCTACACGATCCTGAGCCTCCGCAGCAATGAGATTCTCCGCGGCATCTACACCCGGGAGAAGAGGTTCATGTACCCCGGGGCGGAGGAGCGGACCCAGCGAGGGAACACGCTCTTTGCCCGGATCGAGGCGCTGCTGGCGGAAATCCTGGACGAGGGAACGAAGAAGGGTGTGTTCCGAACGAGCCTCTTCCGAGACCCCCGGCGGATGCTGATCGCAATCTTCTCCGCCGTTCCCCTGCATGGGGGCGCAGCCGACTCCCTGGAGCTTGCCGATGACATGATGGTTCTTATCGAAAGGGGGCTGAAGAGGTGGCTCCGTTTCCGACGCGATGAGCGCGTGGATGTGCGCACGCGCCGCCGCGGACCCTGAAACGCCGGAATACCGAACCGGATATTCCGTTCAAATGTTCGGCCAAGGGCCGCTTCAGCCCGCGGGTCGAGTGTTTCACTCGTCGGAAAGCCTGCAAAACCCGCCTCCCCTGTTGACGGAAGCTCCCGCACGTGAAAAAAATGCCGTCACAGGGAGGATCCGATGAACGACAGGAATCCGCGGAGTGCCACGGCGCATTCGAAGGAAAAGAAGTCCGGGCTTTCGCTTGACTGGTGGACCGTCGTGGCAGGCCTCGCCCTGGCCGCCCTCGTGCTTGCCGGCCTCCCCGCCATTCCCTGGTAGGAGGACGCAATAATGAAGAAGTTCTTCGACGCAACCGTTCGGGTTCTCCCCGGCGTGGCGCTGATCTTCGCCCTGGCCATCGGCGGCAAGCTCCTTTCCGACTGGCTGCAGTCGGTCATCGTGATCAACTGGGTCCGCTCGCTTGCCTCGAACGTCATCATCGCCATCGTCGGCGGCATGATCATCGGCAACCTTGTGCCGCTTCCGAAGGTGCTCGCGCCCGGCATTGCCACCTACGAGTTCTTCCTGAAGGTCGGCATCGTGATCATGGGCGCGCGCTTCCTGGTGACCGACGTGGCACGCCTGGGCGGAATCGGTCTTGCCATGGTCGTGGTGGAGATCCTTTTCTCAATCGCGTTCGTCACGCTTTTCGCCAGGTTATTCCGTCTTCCGGAAAAGCTCGGCAGCCTGCTCTCTATCGGGGTCGGGATCTGCGGAGTGTCCGCGATAATCGGAGCCTCGCCGGCCATCGAGGCGGAGAAGGAAGAGACGGGCTACGCGATCGCGGTCATCCTTGTATTCGGCGCCGCCGCCCTTGTCGTGTACCCCCTCATCGGCAGGCTCCTGTCGATGTCCGACAAGCTCTTCGGAATCTGGGCGGGTCTCGCGGTGGACAACACCGCCGAGGCGGTGGCCACGGGAGCCATCTATTCGAAGGCAGCACTTGCCTACACCACCCTGGCAAAGCTGTGCCGCAATGCCATGATGGGATTCGTCATCCTCGGGTTCGCCGTGTACTACGCGCGGCGAGGGATGGCGAAACAGGTGACCAGCAAGGGCAGGTTCCTGTGGGAGAAGTTCCCCAAGTTCGTCCTGGGATTCCTGGGGCTCTCGGTGATCTTCAGCGTCCTGTTCGCGCTGTTCCCCGGAAAAGACGCCCATGCGTACCTCGTGGGGCGGGTCGGCGCGATGCGCAATCTCTCAGAGTGGGCCTTTCAGCTCACATTCGTCGGCGTGGGCCTCCGCACGAGCTTCCGTGACATGGTGCGCACGGGTGTGAAGCCGCTCGTGGTAGGCGTGGCGGCCGAAACCGCGGTCGCGGGGTTCACCCTGCTCATGGTGTTCGCGGCGGCGGGGTTCCTGCCGAGCCTGTAGGCGGAGCCCCAAAGCAGACTCGAGG
>PMZS01000129.1 GCA_003170115.1 Spirochaetaceae bacterium | reverse complement strand
CCATCCTCGCCTCGATGGCGGCGAGCGTCGCGGGCCGGAGCGACGGGCGGGGCGGCGGCCGGGACCGGGGGGGCGGATTCGGCGGGATGTACCTCGTGATGCAGCTCTTCAACCTGATTCTCCGGATGTGGTTCTGGTCGAGCATTCTCAAGGACCCACGGAGAAATCAGCAGAAGAGCGGCCGCGCATTCTACAAATCCGTTTTCGGGTTCGTCTTCGGAGAGGGAGACCCGAACAACTTGTGGGACGAGGCGGAGAGGAAGTACGTCATTTCCTACATCCGCTCCCACAAGGGAGTGGTCACGCTTGAAGAGCTCATGGCGCTGACAGGCCGGGAGAATGATGCCGCCAACGCGCTGATGAACCGCCTGCTCCTGGAATACGAAGGTGAGCCGGGCGTCACGGATGAGGGGACCGTGGTGTACTCATTTCCCGAGCTCATGCGGACATCGGACGCCTCGCAAAAGGCCATCGGCCAGGTGCCGGTCCTCAACCCCGCGACGAAACTCGTGGTCCCCTTCTCCGCGAACAAGCCGCGCACGAACGGATGGATCATCTTCTTCAACGCCTTCAACCTCGCATTCGGATCGTACTTCCTGGGAATCAGCCTCGTGCAGGGAGCCGCGGCGCTGGTGAAGACGGCTCCGCTCCTGTACTCGTTCGTGGGCCGCCTGCTCCTGCAGGCGGGGATCAGTCCCGTACCGGTCCTGGCGGTGGTCCTGGGCTTCATCCCTGTTGCCTTTTCCCTGTGCTTCTTCCTGGTCCCCCTGGTGCGGAATATCCGTCGTGGCCGACAGAACGACGCGTTAAGGGAAGAGACGCTGAGGAGGAGAGTGATGGCACTGATACTCGCTTCTCCCTCACGCGTGGACCCCCGGGATGTGCGCCCCACGGGGACGAATCTCGATCCCCGGGATCTCGCGGGGACAAGCCGCAGGATCCTGGATCGAATCGCCGCCTCGCTGAAGGCGGAGCCCGTCCCGCTGGAGAAGGAAGGGCTCTTCGCGTATCGATTCCCCGAGCTGGAGCGTGAGCTGGCGGATTTGCAGGCCTGGCGCAAGAGCATCGATACAAAAAGATACGAAGTGGGAAAAACGGTCTTCGACTCAGGGCAATAGCAACAAGCTCAGGGACGGTCCTTCGGACCTGCCCACACACCGTGGGCCGCCGGGCGCCAGCCCGGTTCCCTGAGCTCCACCGAACGACGTTCCCAGCCGGCCTTCACCCTGGAGAGCGTCTCATCCCAGCTGCGAATGCCGGACGTGGCGTCCGGCGCCTCCACGCAGCAACCCCCGACGGCGACCGCGAGGGTCAACGCCTCCTCCGCGCACAGGCCCCGGACTACCGACGCCAGAAAACCGGCAATCGTCGCATCGCCGGATCCCGCGGTTCCCGCGATTTTCGGCACGGAGAACACCGGCGTGTACAGCTCACGGCTGGCCCAGCCGGCAGCGCCCGCCAGCCCCCTCGCGCTCGTGTGGAGGTAGGCGCCCCTGTCGCCGAGCTTGATGAGCACGGCCGAAACGCCCGCGGCGTGGGCGCGTTCGGCAAGCCGGGCAAGCTCCGGGAATGTCACCTGCCTGATGATCTCCTCCCCGCCGCCCGAGCCGGCGAGTCGGGCGAAACCGGGCTTGTCCAGCATGAAGAGAAGCTCCTCGATGCTCGGCACGAACACGTCGACACGCGGGAGCACACGGGAGAGCAGGGCGCCCCAGTCGATCATCCCCGAGGGGCTCGAAGGATCAGGCAGGCTCATGTCGAGGGAGGTCATGGCTCCCCGTGCCTTCGCACGGGCAAGCAGCCTTTCCAGCCGCACGCCGCCGTCGGACCAGATCTGCTTCATGAGCGGCGGATAGCCGAAATGGAAAATCGAGGCGCCTTCGATGACTTCGTCTGAAACGTCGGCGTCGGTGAAAGTATCGTTCGCCCCCGGGCAGTGCAGGAAAATCCGGTCGATCCCGGGCGGATTGAGCACGACGGTATACGAGGTGACCTCGCCTTCCGCGCGTCCGAGGCCTCGCGCAAGCTCCTTTCCCATTGCGCTCACCCTCTCGAAGATGAGCCGGCCGAGCGGATCGTTGCCGATCTTCGCCACGAGGCGCACGGGCAGCCCGAGGCGGTGCAGGGAAAGCCCCACATTGGAGACCGCGCCGCCGGTGGAGATGACCGGCGCGCCCACGAGGGAAAGCCGCCCCGGACGGAACCAGTCGTGTGAGCCCTCGAGGGCGGGGAAGCCGGGGATGATGTCCAGGCAGAGGTGTCCGCAGACAACGATTTCGCGCGCGCGGGGAGGAGCCATGGGGCTGAAGTGTGGCCGAAAATCTCCAGTGGTTCAAGATCGCGAAGCCGTCCGAAAACCGCAGCGTTTCACCGGGCACGGGGCGCATTCCGGCCGCGCTCGGCAGAGCCGTTTCGCATGCTGAACGATGAGGGCGTGGTACTCATTGTACAGGGCGGGGTTTCTCTCCATTGAGGCATGGAAGAGAGCCTGGATCTCGTCATAGCTCTCCCCGCCCTCGATCAACCCGATCCTGGAGAGGACCCTTCGCGTGTAGGCATCGATCACGAATACCGGCATTTGAAACGCGTAGAGGAGAATCGAGTCCGCCGTCTCGGGCCCGATTCCCCATTCGGAAAGGAGAGTCTCGCGGGAGGGTGCGCCCGCGGGTGTCAGAGCGCCCGGGCCTGAGAACAGCGATGCTATCGCCTTCAGCTTTTTCGCCTTCTGGTTGAAGTACCCCGAGCTTCGGATGAGTCCCGCAAGGCGCCGCGGGGTCAGAGCCAGGACGTCCGCAGGCCGTCGCACACCGGCGTCCCGCAGGCGGGCAAGGGCCGCGGCGGCGTTCGTCCATGCCGTATTCTGGGTGAGAACGGCGCCCATGATCACCTCGAACCTGCCGGCCGGCAGGCGAGGCGCGCGGAAATCACCCGGGTGGTATCCCAGGGAATCGAATCCGCGCCGGCCCGCGCTTCCAGGGATGGGCCACCAGCCGCGCCGGCCGTACGCGCCGAGGATCTGCTCGTAGAGCACCCGCAGCCTTCTTTTCAAGGTCTTCTTTTCAACGCGACCTTCGGCGCAGGATGCCCCCGATCAGCAGGACCCCGAGTGACGCACCGAGTGCGGCCGGAAACCAGTCACCCCACCGCGTGTAGAGGGTCTTTTTCGGTGAGGACAGCGGGATGTCCACGATCAGAAGGTTTTCCTGGTAGAGAGGAGTTCGCGCGCGGATCCTGCCGCGCGGGTCGACAAGGCAGGTAAGACCCGAGGCGGAAGCGCGGGCAAGGGGCCTGCCATTTTCCACGGCACGGAAGACGGCGTTGGCCGCGTGCTGCATTCCCTCCGCCTCCGTGAGGGACCAGTAGTCATTGGAGATGTTGAGGATCACCTCCGCGCCGGCCGTCGCGAATCTCCGCACGTCATCCGGGAAAGCGTCCTCGAAACAGATCGGCGTTGAAAAGGAAAACTTCGGGTGCCGGAAAACGACCCGTCGGTCTCCCGGCTCCCACAGGTACGCGTCGAAACTCTGCAGAAGCGCATAGATGCCGGGCAGCTGCTTCCTGTACGGGAAAGACTCGGTGAAGGGAACGAGGTGGATCTTGTGATAGGTTTCGATCCTCTCTCCATCCGGGGCAAAGAGGACCGAACCATTGTAGTCGAGCCTTTCCTGGACACCGTCGCGCGTCACGAAGCTGTAGTCGTCGTTGCCGGTGAGAAGCCAGGTGCCGATCCCTTTCTGGTAGGCAAGGAAGTCCCTCACCAGGGCGGCCAGCGGAAACTCCTTCGGGTCCTCGCGGCTCCAGCGCCGGATATTCGGGACGAAAGCGGTCTCCGACCATACGATCAGGTCGGGGCGCTGTCCGAGTGAGCTGTCGGTGAGGCGGCGCAGAGTGTCGAAGACTTCTCTGTAGTCGTCTTTCCGCGGGTCATCGTTCTGCTGAACCAGTGCCAGCCGAACGCTCCGGCCGGGGGGATTCCCGGACCGGGCACCGACACCCGCCCAAGCCAGGCAGCCGACAAGAGATGCGGCCAGTACGATCGCCGGGCCCGGTCCGACCCTCACGCGCGCCAGTGCCGCGCGCACGTACTCAGCGAGCACCGAATTTGACAAGATCACCAGGAAAGTGACTCCCCACACTCCGGTGAGCGAGGCGACCTGGATTATCGGGATCACCGGGTACTGGGATGCCCCGAGCATGCCCCAGGGATATCCGAGGAATCCCATCGAACGCAGCCAATCGAACACGGTCCACGCGGCGGGGAACACGAGGAAGCCCAGCCGGCCTCCGCGCCGAAAGATCACAAGGGAGAGCAGCATGAAAGGGACGTACTCCAGCGCCGTGACCACGCTCACGAACTGCAGGGTGAGCAGGTTGAACGTGCCCAGCCAGTAGTTGGAGATCATGGTCTGAAGCACGCCCGCGAGCGTCCCGTAGAAGACTCCCCTGCCGACGGGCACCCCTGCAAGGCACACCATCAACGGGACCAGGCAGAACCATCCCAGGACGGGCAGCCCGCCGGTGCCGAGGAACGAGGGAAACGCCAGGGCGTAGAGGATGCCGGATCCGATGGAGAGGGGAAGCGCCCACGCCGAGGCCCATCCCTCTCCTGAAGGCCGCCGCACGCGCGCGGCAACGTACCACAGCGCGTCGAAGGCGAGGAGAGGCAGGAAATGCAGATACGCCTCGCGCCTCTCCTGCGCGCTGTCGGGAGCAAGAAGCTGATTCCCGTGCGATGACATGAACCTCTGGACGTAGTCCATGTTCGCGTTGGTGGCGTAGATGTAGGTGAAGAGAAAGTAGACACTCGTCAGCGAAAAAAGGATTTCGGGCAGACGGATGAGCAGGACGCCGGTCAGGGCACCGGTCCTTGCGCGCAGGAAGAACAGGAGCGTGGCAGCCGCGCCGCTCAGATGAAGAACCAGGAGAGCCTCGTACAGGATCCGGGGGGTCACGCTCCTCTACCGTCGACGGGCGACCGGCGGTGGTGCTCATCCGCACGGTGCTTCCTGGAGAGCCTCAGGAAAAGGCCGAGCACGAGGCAGTAGACCGCGGCACCCGCCCCGGCAGGAACGAGGAGGTACAAGGCAGCGGTGGGGAAATCCGCGTCGATGTTCGGGGCAACCCAATGAGGGATGGCGAAAATTCCCACGGCGGGGAAGGCACCGCCGCGCGCCTCGGCCTCTCGATAGCTCCAGTACATGAAACCCGCGCCGAGTGCGAGCACCAGGGTCAGGGTGGACCAGAACAGGATCCAGCGCAGCCTCCTGTCCACGGACGGCAGGCGAAACCAGACGAAATGGGAGACAAGGAAAAGCAGGGGGTACAGAAGGTAGAGATACAGGGGGGCGGATCGGGTCATCGCAAAAGCGACGAGAAAAGGAATGAGGAGCAGGATCGTGCCGCAGATCGCGAAAATTGCGTGCACGGGATGGACCGTCCCCGATATGGCGATGGCGTACTTTCCGAGGTTCGTGTCCCTGAGCTTTTTCATACGCTCAAGTCACGATAATACGGAAGTACCTCTTCTTTCCAGCCCTGAGCAGAATCACGCCGTTCTCCGCGTCGGACTCGGTGACCACCGTCTCGATGTCGGTGACATTTTTCCTGCCGACGGACGCCCCGCCCTGGCTCACCAGCCGCCGCGCATCGCTTTTCGTTGCACAGAGGGTGGAACGAACGAACAGGTCGACGACGCCGATGCCCTTCACCAGCTCCTCGCGGGGAACCTCGATGGAGGGGACACCGGAAAGAGCGCCCGGCCCGGCGGCGGTGCCTTCATCGGAGGCGGAGAACGCGGCGCGTGAAGCCTCGGCAGCCCCCCGGGCAGCGGGCTCACCGTGAACGAGCGTGGTGATTTCCATGGCAAGCCGGCGCTTCGCATCGTTGATCCTCTGGTCCTTCACGGCGCAGAGATCCCTGATCTCGGGGACGGGCAGGAAAGTAAAACGAAAAAGGAACTGCTCCACGTCGGCGTCGGGCACGTTCACCCAGTACTGGTAGAACTCGTACGGGCCGGTCATCGCGGGGTCAAGAAAAAGAGCGCCCTGCTCGGTCTTTCCCATCTTCTTCCCGTCCGACCGTGTGACCAGCGGCGAGGTGAGGGCGAACGCCTCCACCCCTTCAACCCTTCGGATGAGGTCCATGCCCGCCACGATATTGCCCCACTGGTCATCGCCGCCCATCTGCAGCCGGCACCCGTGCGTCCTGTACAGGACGAGGTAGTCGTAGGACTGGAGGATCTGGTAGTTGAACTCGATGAACGAGAGCCCCGTCTCGAGCCGCATCTTGTACGTTTCGAACGAGAGCATCCGGTTCACCGAGAAGTGCTTCCCGATGTCGCGAAGGAACTCGATGTAATTGAGCGGGGCGAGCCATTCCGCGTTGTCGAGCATCAGGGCCCTGCCCTCGGTGAAATCGAGGAACCGCGCGATCTGCCCCCGGAAGAGCTCGGCGTTTGCCGCGATGGTCTCCACGGGAAGGATTTTACGGCTCTCCGTTCTCCCGGTGGGATCCCCGATGCGCGTCGTGCCTCCCCCGACGAGTGCGATTGGCCTGTGTCCGGCGCGCTGCAGGTGGGCCATGAACATGAGCTGCTGCAAGTGCCCAACGTGGAGACTTTCGGCGGTCGGGTCGAACCCGATGTAGAAGGTGACCTTCTCGGTGTCCAGCAGCTTCCGCAGCCCCTCCTCGTTGGAGCACTGGCTGACGAAGCCGCGCTGCTTCAGCGTGTCGAAAACCGAGCGGCGCGGTACCCCGCGCATTTCTTGACTCACTCGCCTACCCTTCTGTAGTCCTTGATCGATCTTTTCAGCGTGGCGCTGATGTCGGCCATTTTCACGCGCTCCTGCTTCATCGAGTCCCGGAAGCGGACCGTGACGGTCTGGTCTTCCTTCGTCTGGTAGTCCAGCGTCACGCAGAACGGCGTGCCCACCTCGTCCTGCCTGCGGTAACGCCTGCCAATGGCCCCGCCCTCATCGTAGAATGTGCGGAAGTCCTCGCACAGCTCGTCGTCGAGCTTCCGGGCCATCTCCGCAAGCCCATCCTTCTTCACCAGCGGGAAGATTCCGACGGTAATCGGGGCCAGGCGCGGGTGGAAGCGCAGGACGACCCTTTTCTCACCGTCCACCACCTCCTCATCGTAGGCATCGGAAAGGATGACGAGAACGGTGCGCGTGAGGCCCGCCGAGGTCTCGATGATGTACGGGATGTACCGCTCGTGGCTCACCTCGTCGAGGTACGTAAGGTCCTTGCCGGAGAACTCGGTGTGGCGCTTCAGGTCGTAGTCGGTCCTGTTGTGGATGCCTTCCAGCTCTTTCCAGCCGAAGGGGAACTCGTACTGGATGTCGAAGGCGAGCTTCGCGTAGTGCGCGAGCTCATCCGGGCCGTGCTGGTGGAAGCGCAGCTTGCTCTTCCGCACCCCCAGGTCCAGGTAATACTGGAACCTCTTTTCCTTCCAGTAGTCGAACCACTTCATGTCCTCCGAGGGGTGCACGAAGAACTGCATCTCCATCTGTTC
>PMZS01000102.1 GCA_003170115.1 Spirochaetaceae bacterium | reverse complement strand
TCGGAAAAGTACCTCGGCCAGATCATCATTCCGCTGAAGTCCTCCGGCCTCGTCGTCTCCCAACGCGGGGCGCACGGGGGCTATTCCCTTGCACGCCCGCCTGAGGCTATAACCGTGAAGGACGTGGTGGAGGCGATCGAGGGGGCAATTGCGCCGGTGCCCTGCGTCGACCCCGCGGCGGGCGCGAGCCCCGCGGAGTGCGGCGGCGACCCGTCCGGATGCGACCGCGCCACGACGTGCGTTGCCACGCGAGTGTGGCGGAAGCTGCGCGATGACATCGTGGCCTCTCTCTCCTCTTTCACCCTCGCCGCGATGGCGAAAGAGGCACGTGAGATCGGCCCGCCCGCGGAGAACTACGTCATATAGGCTCGAAGGAGGCGCGCTGCAATGTCGCGCATTGTTGTGGGCATGAGCGGCGGAGTGGATTCTTCCGTCGCCGCCCTGCTGCTGTGTGATGCCGGGCACCAGGTGCACGGCGTGACAATGAAAATCTATTCGGGTACACCCGCCGAGGGACCGGTGGCCGATTCCTGCTACGGACCGGGCGAACAGTCCGACATCGAGGAGGCCGCGCGGGTGTGCGCCCGTCTGGGCATTTCCCACACGGTGGTCGACCTCTGTGACGAGTACCGCAGCCTTGTCCTGGACTACGCGCGGGATGAATATCTTTCGGGTCGCACCCCCAACCCCTGCGTGCTGTGCAACGGCCGCGTGAAGTTCGGCCTCCTGCTGGACCGGCTGGCACACGCCGAGGGGATCGATTTCGACCTTTTTGCCACGGGGCACTACTGCCGGGTCGAAAGGATTCCCGGGACCGGCCGGTTCGCCATCCGCGCCGCGGAAGATCCCCGCAAGGACCAGTCCTATTTCCTCTGCATGCTCAACCAGGGGCAGCTCTCCCGAGTCATGTTTCCACTCGGCGGGATGAAAAAGCCCGATGTCCGCGAAATCGCGCGCAAGGCAGGACTGGGGAACCATGCCCGGCCCGAGAGCCAGGATTTCGCTGCCGGCGGCTACAAAGCGGTGGTGAGCCAGGCCGACAGGGCCGGCCCCATCACAAACACGGCGGGAAAGGTGATCGGCGAGCACAAGGGCGTCTGGGGATACACCATTGGACAGAGGAAGGGGCTCGGCGTCGGGGGCGGAGAGCCGGTGTACGTGACGCGCATTGATGCGAAGTCCAACACCGTGGTGGCGGGGCCTGAATCCACATTGTACAGGCGGGAGCTGGTTTCGCGAGGCGTAAACTGGGCAAGCAGGGACGAGCCGACGGAACCGGTGAGGCTCCAGGTGAAGATACGCTACAGGAATCCCGCGGTGCCAGCCGTGGTGTCGCCGCAGGGAGACGGGAGCGTTCGCGTCACTTTTGACGAGCCGCAGCGTGCGATCGCGGGAGGCCAGTTCGCCGCCTTCTACGACGGTGACATCCTGGTCGGCGGTGGAGTGATCGCGGAATAGCGCCCGAGGCAATGCATTGCGAGGACTTTCGGCAATGATCAGGAATCGGTTCGAGATTCGTTTGCCAGTTTTTTCAATATCCCCGGCAGCATGTGCGGGTCCCGACACACCGCGAAGTCCCACCTGCCCAGCCGGCCCCAGTTCGTGACTGCTTCGATCCAGCGTCTTGTGGCCTGTTGCTTTGCCCTGTCCTGATCGTTTTCCTCACCCTTCATCTCGAGGAGAAGTGTTTTGCGGTTTGCCAGGCGGACCAGGTAGTCAGGTTCAAACTGGTGCTCTGCGCCCTCGTACTCATACGGAATCAGCAGGAATGGCCTGTCATTTCGGGCATAGCAAAGCACGTGGTCGGTATGCTGCTCGAGATAGAACGCGGCTGTCTGCTCCCACGAGCTGTCCAGAACGACAGCGTTCAGGTGGGAATGCAGGGTGCTGTGCACGTTCCTCTTCGTGGTGAAATCCACCTCCCTGGTGGTGCCCACAGGTTTGAACCTGTTCAAGATGGGCAGCAGGGGCGCCTCACCCTTGCCCTCATCGGGCATGATTACTGAACGCAGGCGCTCCGTGATGCGGCGCACGTATTTCTCGAGGCCGAGCTCACATTTGTTCACCCCGCGAAAATCTACTTTTTCCGCGATGTATCGGCGGACTATGCGCAGTAATTGTGGAAACAGCTCGTGGCGCGCTACCCCCCGCATCCGCGGACTGCCCTTCACGGGAGCCTGCGGCCCCTCACCGACCAGAGTTGAGAGGATCTGCCGCGCTATTTCGAACTCGATCTCCTGCAGGTGGTGTCGGGCATAGTATTCCTGCCGGTTGTGAAGCACATACTCTCCAATGCCGCCCCCGTGAGCGCCACCCTCCAGGTGGTCAGGGATGACACGCACGAAAGTTGCGGTGGGTGTCTCTTCTGGCTCGATAACCAGCCGTTCCAGATCATCTGAGAAATCGGCCTTTACGGCGAATCGCTGCAGGGCGTAGACATAGCCATCAACGTTGGGGAACTGGATCTCGAAACCTGACCGCTCGGGTAGCGCATACACATGGTTGACGGGCTTGTCCGGAGGTGTGCGCGAGGGTTTCCCCTTATAGGGGATGACGGAGAAGGGAATACCGTACACATCAACGTATTCTTCGGGGAGCAACTCAGTCTTGGGGTCGGGCGTATAGTTTCTTCGACGCAGGCCGCGCCCCACCACCTGCTCGCACAAAAGCTGGCTTCCGAACGCGCGGACCCCGAGAATGTGTGTCACGTTGCTCGCATCCCAACCCTCATTCAGCATGGCCACTGATACGACCGCACGCACATCCTGCCCCGGCTTGCCCGGTTTGCCGACGGTGTTGACGATCACACGGAGCTCCCGCGCCGCATCATCGCGGGACGCGTCGGGGTCTTCGCTTTCGATCTTTTCCAGCCGCTTGCTGTCAATGCGTATAGTGGCGATCCGACCCTTCTCATTCTGAAAGAGCTCGGGGAAGGAAGTCTTTCCCGCCCCGTAGCTTACCCGGGTTTTCGTTTTCTTGCGCGGAGCTGCCTGCTCCTCATCCGTCTCGGCGGCGTCCGCGGAGATGTCTTCCACTTCAGCCTGACCGGAGATATTCTCGAAAAACGCTTGTGCGATATCCGTGTTATCGCAGACGACGATCAAGACGGGAGGCACCTTGAGTGCGGTGTCGCTTGACCGTCCGATCTCATCGAATGTCTTTTTGTATTCTCCGGCAAGCTGAACGAACGCATCTTGCGCGCGCTCCCACACGATGTCCGGCTTTGGCCTCCCGTTGGAGAGCCGCTGCGCGTTGACGAGATCCNNAGATCCTTCGTGATATTCTTCCAAAGACGAAAGTATTTCGGGTCAGGTTTTCCCGTATTGTCGCTTACGGGCAGGCGCGGGATCTTTGTGATGCCGCTCTCAATGGCGTCCACAAGCCCGAAATCGCTCACGATCCACGGAAACGGCTCTCCTTCGGGGTAGCCGCTTCCCTTTAAATAGAACGGGGTGGCGGACATGTCGATGCAGAAGGAGATGCCGCAAGCCTTCTTGATGCGATCGAGGCCCTGAACCCAGAGTGTCGCCTCCTCCCGCTCTTTGCGCGCCTCGGCATCCGTCTTTTTCGCTTCCGCCTCCGAGATCGGAGCGGGGCGATATGCATGATGGCCTTCGTCGTTGAATACCATGATGGGTCCGCGCTCAAAGAGCCCGCCCAGTCGTTTGCGGGCGAACGCCTCGTCGGTCTCCTCGCCTTTTTGAACGACTGTGTAGCTTTTCCCGCCTTCGGAATGCTCAGATTCAGGCGCGAACAAGTGCCAGTTGGTCACGAGCACCTGCCCTGTGCGAAGTAGATCGCGGTATTGGGGAGGCACGAGATCGAACTGCGTGTAGTAGTCCTCGCTCCTGCCGTCGGTGCGAAGCACCTGAAGCCGCTCTTTGATGGTCAGGTTGGGGCAACAGATGAGGGCCGCGTGAGGGAAGCGCCAATCGCTGGGAACCCGTGCGCGGTTGCAGAACGCCCATGTCACGAGCATGGCCATCACCACTGTTTTTCCGCTTCCGGTGGCCATCTTGCAGCACATCCGCGCAAGGGGCGGGGCATCGGGATCGACCGGATGGTCCAAAAGATTTTCAAACTCGGAATCGGAAAACTCAGGATTCCACCTCGGCTTGCCGCGACTGCCGTCCTTTCGCAACGCGCGGATTTCGTTCAGAAATATGACTGTTTCCGCGGCTTCAAGCTGGCAGAAAAAGAATCTGCGCGGTCTGTCCTTGCGCGACCAATGCCGAAGCAGGTCCTTGGTGACATTGGTGGCTCCCTCCCATCCGGAAGTCCGCCACCGTTTTATGTCCTTGCGAAGCTTGTTGACAAGGACGAGATCTTTTCGTCCTTCCTCCAGTTCGAGTCGTATCTCGTCCCCTCGCGTATCCTTGAAATGAAGAGGAAGCTTGCGTTGACGCAGCTCGTCGTCGCTCAATTTGTACCAGTATGATGCGGGTCTTCGGCCCGGCTGCCGGGATGCGTGTCCTGTCTCCCGATCGAAGTCCCAGAACTCAGCAGGTTCTTCGTATGGTTTGCAGATGACGGGGCTCTCAACCGGTTGGATGAGGACTGGATCTTCAGACATGTGCTAATTCTCCACTGACGACACCGATAGCAGCCACCTGATTTCGCGGTAACACTTGTCGAAAGAAGGGGCACGCAGCGCCTCCTTCATGTCGAACTCCTGCGTCAGTGCCGGCTGATCCTCGGTTTCGGTATACGGTCGGCCTGGCGGCATCCGATTTCGAAGCCATTCTTTGGCCCCGCGAACACGCTCTGGATCATCGATAATCTCAAGATCCGCGCGAAGACCCCGTTTTCCGCTGATCGACCGTGAGGCGGCAATGAACCAGGCTTCGAACTCACGGTGCGCGAGCACGACGGTCACCTTCATATCCGGTCGACACGCGCGGGCTCTGCTCAGGAGGGCGGGACCGTCATATTTCGGGCAGCTGTCATTCCAGTCACAATCGATCAAGATGAGAATGCCACCTTTGCCATCCAACTTTCTCGCTGCCAGCTCCACGTATCGCTCGAGTTCGGCTTCCTTTCTCAACTTGTCCTCATGAGCCCGAAATGGAGGGAGAATTGCAGGGGAGAGTGACGCATCCATTTCAGATGCAATCCGACGGATCAGAATTGGCACCGCTTCACATTCACCGTGACCGCCAACAATAACGGCCAGACGCGGCTGTATCATTCAGAAGATTCTCCGAACAAGTCGGGCTGGTCCTTGTCCTGCGCAATCTTCTTCTCTTTTCCCGGTATGAGCTGGTTCTGGCGAAGGAGCTCTCCCGCAGTGAACAGACGGTCCTTGATTGCAGTTCGCCCTGCCTCGTCAAGAGAGCCGATGCGGGTCTCCCCGTTGACGCTTGTTACCCCCAGGATCAGTTCTGGACCGATATCCTTGTCATCAAGAAGATCCGGACTATGGCTTGTGACGAGCACCTGGGTTGCGGCGGAAGCTGAGGTCAAGGCATCCCGCAGGACACCAGCCGCTCCGGGATGGACTGCGACTTCAGGTTCTTCGATGCCAACCAGAGGGACATGTGACTTGTTTCCATTCGCGGACTGAAACAGGGAGGTGAGCACTCCGAGAGCGCGCAACGTGCCGTCTGACATGTTCTCCGCCATGAATCGCCAGGGGGCGCCGCCTTCCACAACCCTCTGGCGGAATTCCAGAGTTTCCTTCTTTCCCAATTGCTTTGCGCTTACGCCATCGACTCCAGGAACAACGCGCGAGAGGAATGCAACGACCCGCAAATACGAATCGTTATTTTCTTTTTGCATGAGATTAAGAACGCTTGCCAGATTGCTGCCGTCGCGTCGAAGAACCTGTCCTGGATCTGATGATTGAAGCTCTCGAATCGCATCCGGGTTGAAATTGTAGAATCCCATCCGGCTCAGCGCGTCATAAAGGGCCCGAAATGGCGGAAGTCCCGCGGCCGCGACCAGGTAAAGGCGGTCTTTGCTCGCGGGGGGATTTACCCGTTCGCTTGAATCCTTGATCTTCCCTTCGACAATCCGGAAAACCGCCCCGGATTCTCCGTCAGCTTCGAGAATCCTGCATGCTTCTTCCCTCACCATGAAGCCGACGTTCCTCGCGGAACCGATCTGGAATCCATACACCCCTTTTCGGCCATCCGGAAGCTGAAAATCCAGTTGAATGGAGAAGTGCGTGGGATGTCCCGCGGATCTCCTGCGCACCTCTCCTATGCCTCCCCGTTCGCGGAGAGCGTTGTCCAGGGATGTGTTCAGCGATTCCGCGACAAGGCGCAGCGCATCAAGAAAGTTGCTCTTTCCCGCTCCGTTGGGGCCAACGAGAAAGCTCAACGGCCCGAGTTGAACCGAACATTGAGCGATGCTCTTATAGTTGCGGAGCTTTACATGGGTGAGGAAAACGGCGTCACTCATCGTCGCCATCCAGCCGATGTATTCGCATCACTTCATTCCCTCTGGGGTCTATCACTTTGACCGCGATTCGTTTCTGCCTGCCCTCGGTGAATGGCAGGGAGGTAGTACCGGAAAGCTTTTCCAGCGCGCTTTCGTCCAGCGACCCGCCAAGCGCCCGGCCTATCTTTTCCCATGCGGAGGAATCAGGGAAAAACGCCTGGCAGACGCAGAAGCATCGCCCGTCGTAGTCTATGTCCAGGAACCAGGCGGCCACCTTCTCTGCTCCCGTTGAGCGCACGGCGTTGGCAACGGGATCGTACAGATCCACACCCTCCATCTTCACAATGAACTGTCCGTCCTTCAGCTTTTTGAGGCTGGTGCGAGGAGATCCGGAGACGGTGAATAGCTGGCTGGAAATGGTGGTTTTCAGCAGGTCTCCCATGTTTACGTCGGGGCGGATCTGGGCCATATGGATGCGCAGCTTGGGATCGGGATCTTCACTGATAATGGCTTGTGCGGCTCCATCGAATCCGAACGCGGCAAAGACCAGCTCATCAAAACCCCGCCGCGCGGCCATGCGGATTCCTTCCTCGACCATCGGCACAATAAGAGGGCCGTACTGCGGACCGAACATGACCGCGACGCGCCGTTCCTCCTCGCCTTCCCCCCAAGTTCCCTTTGCATGGAGCGTAGAGCCGTCGGCCAGTGCTTCCAGCGAGGTGAATTTCTTTGCCTTATTGTGGGGGAACATGACTCCATCCGCACGGAGGAGTCTGATCATTCTGTCGAGATATGCCTCCGTGTTCTGTGCCTCCGATCGGATCGATGCCCCATCTGCTTCGAAAGTCTCAAGTTGATCCGGTGCTCCTTGGATGGGCGATTCCTCGGGCTCTTCATCGTCGATGCTCTCCTCTGCCGGGATGATGCCTTCCATCGTAAAAGGCCCTGACACCCTCAAGATTTCCCTTTGGATGAAGGGCTGATCAACAAGCTCCTCCTGGTCAGCGCGAGCTGCAATGCACGCATTGACGTCATCCATCTTGCCCCGCCATGTCTTCCGGTAAGCGGTGAGCGCTTCACGCAGCGACACCGGCCAATCAGGATCAGAATCGAAGGGAATCTCCCACTCATACCATCCGTTCAGATCGTTGGGGACGGTTGTATAACTCCTTTTCTCCCGATTGTTGGGGGGGAGAATCCAGCGACGCTCATCCGCATCGGTGACAGCTTTCTTCCCCCCGTTTCTCCGCTTGGCTTCCATTTTTGTCAGGAGTTTCGCTCGAAGCTCGTTTGAAACGGCTTTCTCAAGGGCTTTGTTCAGTGCAGCCAGTTTCTCGCCAAGAATTGGTTCCCATTTTTCAAATATTGGGTCGAGGGCCTGGTTCTGAGCGATGCTTTTCAAGGTTACGTGGGGAACAGTTTTGCATTCGAAAGTACAGGAGCCCTGCATCCTGCTCGTGGGATCGGTGAGCCATGGTCCGACGGGGTTGCGTTCAACGTCCGCGGCGCTTGTCGGGCGGAGCTTGTAGTAGTCGAACTTGGCGGTAAGAACTCGTTGACGGGCAATCGCCAGGGCGACACGACTTACGTCTATCGTGATCCACCGCCTGCCCCACTGCTCCGCGACGTATGCTGTTGTTCCGGAGCCGCATGTAGGGTCGAGCACAAGGTCGCCTGGGTCGGTGGTCATAAGGAGGCAGCGCTCAATGACCTTCTCTGCTGTTTGGACTACATAGAGCTTTTCTGGCTTCCTACGAAATCCACCCATTCTCGTGTCATCCCAAACAGAAGAATAGCGGGAAACACTATCCTGATCAGCATACTTCTTTATGAAAGCGCGTTCTCCTTTTTCAACCAGGAGACTTGCGCTGGCAAGTCTGTTCATTCCTTCTGGAACCTTCTGAGAATAGTGACGTCCCGGTGTGGGCCTGAAAATACGACCTTGGAATTCGAGGCTTTGCGATCCTCCTTTTGTTTCACCCTGCGAAGAAGAATCATCAAGCGTCACTAGGCGTCCAGATAGCTCCCCAACCACCGATCTTTTCTCAAGTGATAGATTGGGCAACTCAACATAATCAAAGTCGGAATCGTCTCGATTGCTGCCCGTTTCGGATATGAACAAGTCTCTGTATTTGATGCTTTCAAAGTCCTTGGCAAACCAAATCAAATAATCTGTGACTGAAGGAAGAAGCTCAGAAGAAGCACTCGTAGTTTTCGCGAAATGAATAAGGCCGCAATAGTTCTTGTAGCCAAATACTTCTTCAACCAGGGACCGAACTCTATGCAAGTTCTCATCGCTTATCTGTACGAAAATGCTCCCCGAATCTGCGAGCAGCTCCTTACAGAGCAGCAGCCTGTCCCGCAGGTAGGACAGATATGAGTGCACGCCAAGAGTCCAGGTGTCACGGTACGCCTTGACCATTTCAGGCTCGCGCGTGAGGTCATCGTCTTTCTCCTTCACGTCGCGACGGCCTACCTCGGGCTGGAAGTTGCTGGAGTACTTGATTCCGTAGGGAGGGTCCATGTAAATCATCTGAACCTTTCCGGCAAGGGCTTCGCGGCGCGAAAGAGAAGCCATGACGGCCAGGGAATCGCCAAGAATCATCCGATTGGTCCAGTCCATTGAGTGCTTGTAGAATTGGACCGCCTCACGATATTCCTGCTCGGGATCGGCAAAGAGGTCGCGCTGGACGTCTTCGCGGCGAACGACGCGCAGGATCGCCTGGGTGGAGATGCGCTCGTGTATGTGCAAGGCAACGGGGTCAGCGACGCACCACTGCTGTTCCCGCTTGCCTGCCCATTCAAGCCATGGCTCGTGATTGCGGAATGCTTCCATCAGGAGTTTCAGCTCGTCGGGCTCCAGCGTGCGCTTTCCCGCCTGGTTGAGAAGATCGCGAATCCGATCAGCCTTTCCTTCGGCGTCGAACCGAAGTACTGGGGCGAGATGCGGGTTGTAGGCAAACTTGAGCTGCCTTTCCTTGGCGATTTTTCCGCGTGCCGCCAGCCCGGCAGGAGGTATGTTCAGCCGGGAGACGCTCTTATGGCGGTAATCAAGGATATTTTCGTCGGCTGGCTGCTTTTGATTCTTCTTTTTTGCCATCGCATCGTTCCCTCAATCACATGTGAGCTCGTTTGCAGTTTAGCATGCCTCCTCGCGGTTGCGAAAGGCAACGGCTTCTCGCTCGATCGGGCTGCTTCCGCCTGTACCTGCGGACTGCCAGCGCGCTGGGACCGTGCTCGGTGCTCTACGACGGAGTGATCTCGGAATAGCGTCCGGTCCTGCCGATCAGCCTGAGCAGCCCATCGAGGAGCGTGAGAGGATGCGGTGGGCACCCCGGGACAAAGAGGTCCACGGGAAGTATTCCCGCCACTCCGCCGCATGCTGAAGGCGATTCGCGGTAGATGCCGCCCGAGATTGCGCACGCCCCTGAGGCGATCACGATCCTGGGCTCCGGCACTGCTTCGTAGGTCTTCTCCAGTGCAGAGCGCATGTTCGTCGTGACTGGTCCCGTGACCAGGAGACCGTCCGCATGCCGCGGTGATGCAACGAACTGGATCCCGAATCTTCCGATGTCCCATCCCACCGTGGTGAGCACATTCGCGTCCGCTTCGCAGGCATTGCACCCGCCGGCGCTGACCTGCCGCAGCCTCAACGCCCTTCCCAGGTGACGCCGCAGCTCGTCGCCGAGGGACTCGGCAAGGCGTAGCTTTTGAGGGCCGATGACGAAGTGCTCCCGTTTTCGCACTGACATGCGGTAGTCGCGGGAGAAGGAGAGGATTTTCCGCGGACATTGTGCGGTGCATTCACCGCGGAACACGCATCGCCCCAGGTCCAACGTCAGACGTGAGGCCGCGCTCAGCGAGAGCGCGTCCGCGGGACACGCATCGATGCATTCACGACAGCCGGCGGGGCAGGGTTGGGTCGGGAGCACGGGAGCCCCGAGGAACCGGTCCGGCAGCGCGGGCGACGCCCCCGCGGGGTAGCCCGTGGTGCGGTACTTTTGCCTCAACCTTTCCCGAATGATCCTCAGCATGCTTCCCTCCTCACAGGTCGTGCCCGCAATAGGAGAGGTTGAAGCTCTTGTTGCAGAGCGGGAAATCGGAGATCTGCTGGCCCCGCATGGCCAGCGCGAGCCCGAACCAGTTTCGAAACGAGGGGTCCACAACCTTGTAGCGCGAGAACTTTCCGCGCCGGTCGGTCACCGCGGCGTGGCAGATGGCGCCGCGCCAGCCCTCGACCGCGGCGAGGGCGAACGCGCCACGGGCCGGCGGTCGGACGGGAACGCGCACGTCCCCCGCGGGGAGCGAGGCAAGCTGGTCCTGGATGAATGCAAGTGAGCGCTGGAGCTCCAGCCCGCGAACATACGCACGCGCAAACACGTCACCCGTACGCCAGGTAAAGACCGGGACATGCGTGAATCGCCAGATGCCGGAGGGATGGTCGCGACGGACGTCGTGGTCCACTCCGCTCGCTCGCGCCGCCGGACCCGTCAGGCCGATTGCCCGTGCGGTTTCCGCTGTCACGGTGCCGGTTCCTTCGAAACGTGCGAGCACGGACGGGGTCTTCCACAGCAGGTCGATCGCACCGGATGCGTCCCGGGCGCAGGTCTTCACACGATCCGCGAGGGCTCCCTCCATCCGTTCGTCCATGTATGTTCCCACACCCCCGGGTTTCACCAGGCCGCGGCCGAACCTGTTCCCGCAGAGCATGGCCGTCACGTTCAGCACGTCGCCCCTCACCCTGCCGCACCACGAAGCGGTGGGGAGGAATCCGACATCACCCGCAAGGGCGCCGAGATCCCCCACGTGGTTGGCGGCGCGCTCCAGTTCCAGCGCGATGGCACGAATCGCCTGTGCCCGCGGGGGCGCCTCCGTGCCGCTCAGCCCTTCGAGCAATTCGCAGAAGGCGGTGGCGTGCCCGATCGTGGTGTCTCCCGCGAGAGTCTCGGTGAAATGGATCGAACGCTTGTCCGGACCGCCAGTGAGAAGGCTCTCCACGCCACGGTGCTGGTAGCCCAGGGAGATTTCCAGGTGGAGGACCTCTTCTCCGTGGCACTGGAACCGGAAATGCCCCGGCTCGANNCGCGGAAAAAAGGCCCCGAGCCGATGCCCGGCAGGCCTTGCCTCGGCAATGCGCCCCTCATGGGCGGCTGGTACCGTACCGGTTTCAGCCAGGGGTGGCCCTCCGGCCGCACGTTGTACTGTTCAGCGATCTCCCGCTCGAACAGGTGCGCTGCCGCGCACTCCGGTGTGAACGAGGGCCACGTCTCTTCCACGCGCGCCGCTGCCACGCGCAGGACACCGGTGTGAGCATCAGAGAGAACGGCCACGAGCAGGAAATCACCCGCGCCGCTCTTGCGCCCTTCGGCGGCAGGGGCGGCGAAGAGGGAAGCGATCTCCGCGCCTTCTCCGACCGCCTCGATGACCATCCGTCGGAGACTTGCGACGGTGACGACCGGCACCCCGGAGAAGGGAAGAGAGCCCCCGTTGTGCATGTTCACGAACGAGCTGCCTCTCATGCTCAGATCCCCAGGAGCAGCGCCGCCTGCTGCAGGGCCCGGTTG
>PMZS01000211.1 GCA_003170115.1 Spirochaetaceae bacterium | reverse complement strand
AAATAGTCGCCGAAGCTGAAGTTCCCGAGCATCTCGAAAAATGTGTGGTGGCGAAGCGTCTTCCCGACGCTCTCGAGGTCTCCGGCCCGCAGGCATTTCTGCACACTCGTCGCGCGCGTGTAGGGGAGATTCCGGGGATGAAGATAGAGATCCTTGAACTGAACCATCCCTGCCGACGTGAAGAGAAGCGTCGGGTCCCCCTTCGGGACGAGCGGCGCGCTCGGCACCTCCGTGTGCCCCCGTGCGATGAAGAAATCCATGAAGGTGCGCCGTATCACATGCGCCGGCCACGTATCATGCGTCATCGTGCTCTCCCGGAAAGACGCCTCTCAGAATCGCCGAGCAGATCGCATTCACGGTGCGGTCGCTGAAGCCCCGGCGGGCGAGAAGCCCGTGAATGCGGCGGACCGCCTGCTCCCGGGTCTTGGCTCCCTTGAGCTTCTTTCGCGCGAGCTCCTCGGCGACCTCCCGCTCGCGCTCGGGCGGGAGCGCCTCGCGCACCTCCGCCTCGATGATTTCGTCGCTCACGCCGGCCTCCCGGAGCTTTCGCCTGATCAGGCGCGGCCCGCTCGGGCGGTGCTTCGCCGTATACTGCACAAAATGGGACGCGAGACGGCGGTCGTCAAGATAACCTTGACGCCGGAGGGTGTCGATGATGTCGTCGACCACCTCCGGCGTCCGTATATTTTCTGTGCCGAGAGCGCCGCGGATCTCATGCTCCGTCCTGTCGCGCATCGCGAGCAGCCGGTACGCGAGCGCGAGGCCCGCCGTCCGGGCCACGGGTCCCGCGAGCCTCTCGAGCGCCTCGCGGTCGAGCTCCGCGCCGTCCCTCAGGAGCTCCTCGCTCGAATAATCCCTGAGCACGAGGAAGCTCCGTCCCGATGATGTCGCGATCGTGTAGAGCTTCCCCCAGCGCCTGCGCACGAGGATGACGCTCTCAACCGCCTCTTCCGGATCACGCGCCACTTTGGGGCTTCGTTCCCGCCGACGGCATGGGAAGTCCGTAGTGCGCGCGAACGCTCTCCTCTATTTTCTTGCGGATGTCCTTGTTTTCCTTGAGGAACATCCGCGCGTTGTCCTTGCCCTGGCCGATCCGCTCCTCGCCGAAGGAGTACCAGCTCCCCATCTTCGAGATGATGTTGGACGAGACGCCGAGCTCGATGAGGTCTCCCTCGAAGCTAATCCCCTCGCCGAAGAGAATCTCGAACTCCGCCTGGCGGAACGGCGGCGCCACCTTGTTCTTCACGACCTTGACGCGCGTCTGGTTGCCGATGACCGTGTCGCCGTCCGTGATCTGGCCGGTCCGCCTGATGTCGAGGCGAACGGTGGCGTAGAACTTGAGCGCGTTCCCGCCGGTCGTCGTCTCGGGATTCCCGTAGAGGACGCCGATCTTCATGCGAATCTGGTTCGTGAAAATCAGACACGTCTTCGACTTCGCCACGGCGCCGGCGAGCTTGCGGAGCGCCTGCGACATGAGGCGCGCCTGGAGCCCGACGTGCGAATCTCCCATCTCCCCCTCGATCTCGGCGGCGGGAACGAGCGCGGCCACCGAGTCCACGACGACGACGTCGATCGCACTGCTCCGGATGAGGACCTCGGCGATGTCGAGCGCCTGCTCGCCCGTGTCGGGCTGCGAGATGAGGATGTTGTCGACGTCGACGCCGATCTTGCGCGCGTAGCCCAGGTCGAGCGCATGCTCGGCGTCGATGAACGCGGCGACGCCGCCGAGCTTCTGCGCCTGCGCGATGATCGAGCAGGTCAGAGTGGTCTTCCCCGAACCCTCCGGCCCGAATATCTCGATAACGCGACCGCGCGGCACCCCGCCGATACCGAGCGCGACGTCGAGGCTCATGCTCCCCGTCGGAATGGCCTCGATGGGAACGATCGCGCCGCCGGCCCCGAGGCGCATGATGGCGCCCTTGCCGAACTGCTTCTCTATCTGGAGCCGGGCGGCCTCCAGGGCCCGCGCCTTCTCCTCCTGGACAGCCGACTTCTTCTCAGGTGCCGAAGCCTCTTTTTTCGCCATTCCTGCTCAGCCTCGCTTCCTTCTCAACCTTCATTACGCGCGAAATGACTTGCCGATTGCGTGACAATTCCGATAAGTATAGCCAGAAGTCAATGTATGTCCAGTAGAAGCGCCAGCACGCTCCTGTTCATTCTGCTCTCGGTGCCGCTTTTCGGCCTGGACTGGGAGGGCTTTGCCGCTTCCAGCGATCGCTCCGCGGACCCGATCATCCTTCAGACCATGGCGGCGGGAGACCTGGAGGTGAACATCGCGCTTTGCAGGGGAGTTGCCCGGCGGGGCGACGCGGATGTGAGGTCAATCATCGAATCGCTGGCAGCAGGGCATGCGGCCCGGACCGCTTTGAGCACGGAGCTGCTCCTCCGCTACCTGCTCCAGGGGGTCCTGGACGCGAATCCCCGGGAAGCAATGCTCCGGATATGGGCAGCGACAAACGCCGGTTCCCTGGAGATGCTCCTTTTCAGGATCAACGAATGGAAGAGCGCCCAGCTTCAAGGTGTCCTGCTCGCGTTTGCCGTCATCGCTCCGGGCCCGCAGGGCATGCATGCAATCATGGACGTGGGTGCTTCAGTTGTCCGTGAGCTCGATGCCTCCAGCGGGTTGATCCCTTCCGAGGACGCGGCCCTTGTACTGGATTTCCTGAGCGCGGCACGGCGCGCCGCGCGCTCGGACTTCTTCCCGTACTGCGCCGCGATCGCCCGACTTTCGCGTGACAAGGTGATCGTGGATGCCGCGCGTTCCGCGGCCGCTGCCCTGACCTCGGCGTCATGAGCCTCACCATCGTGAGCCTCGCCATCGTGAGCCTCGTGGACTCGGCAGGCTCTTTCTGGTAGATTCCGACCATGCGCGGCCGGCTCAAGATCTTCTCCACGCGGTCCCTTGCCACGTACCGTCGTGAGGTGAGTGCCGCGCTCAGCGCCTATCACCGCCGCCTCCAGGAGTTGTTCCCCGAGGAGATCGATGGCGAGCTCTCCGTCTTCAGGTTTGCCGACGGGGAGATGGAAGCGGAGATCGGCACATCCGTCAGAGGCTGCGACGTGTTCCTCTTTGCGGGGGGAGCGCGCAACGCGGAAGGCATCACGTCGGAAGAAAACAAGCTGGAGACCTACCACGCCGTGGACGCGCTTCGAAGGGCGCAGGCCCAGAGGATCACGGTCTTCGAGCCGTACTGCAGCCCCGGCAGATCCGACCGTCTCACGCGAAGAAACTCGGTCGGCCTGTGGCTGCATTTCAAGATCCTCATCAGCCTGGGCATCGATCACTACATCACGTTCCAGCTCCATTCTGAGAAGTCAAAGACCTTCATCGACCCCGCTCTCTGTGTCGTTGATGACATCCCTGCCCAGGCTCTGCTGCAGAAATATCTCTGCGACAAGCTCGTGGTCAATCGTCAGTACCTGCACACCGAGGTGCACAACAACTGGCTGTTCTGCTCGGTGGATGCCGGGGGTGAAGCCCTCGCGAAGCGCTTCGCCGCATCTTTCGGGACGAAAATCGTCATAAGCCACAAGCAGAGGGACTACTCCACCGCCAATTCGGTGGAATCGATCAGTATCCTCACCTCCGACCCGATCGAAGGGAAAGTCCTTTGGATCATCGACGACATGATCGACACCGGCGACTCGATGTGCAAGCTCGTCCGCGAGCTTGCGAAGAGCTCCCCGGCGGCCATCAATATCGCCATTGTTCACGCCGTATTTTCCCCGCCCGCGCTCCAGAGAATTGGAGAGCTGTGCGATGAGCACCTGATCGGCACGATCCTCGTCACGGACACGATTCCGTGCACCCAGGAGGTTCTGCTGAAGCTCCCCTGCGTTCGCGTGGTCTCTTCCACCGCCATGGCGGCCGAGATCATCCATCGACTCAACAGCGAGCTTCCTCTCTCACCGTTGCTCGCGCATTTCAACGCGGACGACTACCTGAAGGAATAGCGGCCTGCGCTGACACGCAGAAACCCCTCCTCCCGCAGCTGCCCCAGAGCCCGCGGAAGCCGGGTGTCTGATCCAAGGTCCGTCTCGATCTGCCCCAGGGACGCGCTCTTCCTCGCGATCATGACTGAGAGAATCCTGCCTCTCAATTGCCGCAGGGAGCCCTCAAATCGCGATTGCACCCTGTAGCCGCTGCTCCGACGATTTGGATTCCGAGTGCCACCCGAAAGGGCGGTGCCGTAGTCCATGAGGGCGTAGTACCACTCGCGGGGGTTTTCCCTGTCGAGAGTTTTTTCAACCATTGGCTCGATAAGCGCGTCAGGAACATTCTCCTGATCCGGAAAAAAGTGGTGAATGAAAACCCTGCGGATGTTTGTCTCGATGAAAACGAGAGGTTCGTTGAATGTATAGACGATGACCGCGGAGGCTGTCGCATGCCCCACACCCGGCAGATTCACGAGCTCTTCAACCGTGCGGGGCAGACGCCCGTGAAAGGCCGCTGAGATCCGCCGGGCGCTCTCGTGCAGCGCAAGCGCCCGGCGGTTGTAGCCGAGCCCCTTCCACACACCGATGACTTCCTGGATACCCGCCGCGGCAAGCTGACGGAATGACGGGAATGCGCGCAGGAACGCGGAGTACCGCGGCAGAACCCGGGCCACGCTCGTCTGCTGGAGCATGATCTCGGAAACAAACACCCGGTACGGAGTGCGGTTCACCCGCCACGGCATTTCGCGGGCATTCGTCTTGTAGAACCGCCAGACGAGCGATCGGAAAGCGCGGACGGAAGGGGTCAGAACCTCTTCTCCGAATCCAGGAGGATCGTGACGGGACCCATGTTCGTGTACGAGACTTCCATCAAGGCTTGGAACTCTCCGTGTGCGACCGGCACTCCGGACTGGAGGAAGAACTGGAGGGCTTTTTCGTAAAGCGTGCGCGCCCTCTCTGGATCCGCGGCTTCCGTGTAGGAGGGTCGCCTGCCTTCCCGCGCATCGCCGAATAATGTGAACTGGGAGACGACCATGACGCCTCCCCCGATGTCGCGGACGGAGAGGTTCATCTTCCCTGCCTCATCCGGAAAGATCCGAAGGTTCAGCACCTTATCGCAGAGGAACCGGGCGTCCCGCTCGGTATCGCTTCGGCCCACGCCGAGGTACACGAGCACGCCACTGTCAATTCTGCCGGTCTGCCGTTCGCCCACCCTGACCGAGCAGTCGCGGATGCGCTGAACTACCGCGCGCATGGCTCCTCACGGATCACTGGGCCAGCCTGTGCAGGGAAATGGTCAGCAGGGTCGGAGCGGTGCCGTTCATCACCACCTGCCCCAGGACTTCCACCGCGCCGCCGTTCGCCAGGTCAGCGGCGAATGGCACGGTGACGGGCACGATCCCCTCGAGCTGTTTCTCCTGGTCGTAGCCGACAAGAAGATCGAACGCGATGGATTCCTTTGCCACCTTCAGGTTGGCGACTTTGCCTTTCCAGGCCACCGATGCTCCATCATACAGGGCAGGCTGTTTCATGACGGCCGCGTACGGGTAGGCGTCCTTCAAGGTGTCGAACGTGGCCTGCGTGACAAAGCCCTTGAGCATTCGCGCCCGCTCCTTGACAGCCGGCGCCGCGTTCGAAAGAAGCATCCGGTTTATGTCAACGATTGCGAGGTTGTCGCTGTACGTGAGAAGCTCGTTCTTTGCTTTCCGGAAAGTCTGCCGTACCTCCCTCTCTGAAAGAACAAAAGGGAAATCCGTGCCGATATCGACGAAGGAGGAGAGATCGGAGGGGATCTCGATAACCGAAACCCCCGGCCGCTGGGGGCCACGCGGACCGCCAAGCCGAACGGTCATCCAGGCAAGGCCGGCAAGAATAAGCAGGCTCAGGCCGGCGATCAGGATCGGAGCGAGGGCCGCCCGCCGCGGCAGGGGCGGGAAAAGGGTCTTCAACCTGCCGGAATCGATGAACTCCTGCAGCGTCCCGGGCGTCATGCCCTTTCGCAGGAGATCCAGGCCCCTGCGGGCGATCGGGTTGGACGGCTGTGCCTCGACGACTTCGAGCCATCTCTGCAGTGCGCTCTCATTTTCGGCCCGCCGAAAATGGACCGCGGCAAGTCCCAGGATGACGCTGGGCTCGTCGTCCTTCAGCTGATACGCGCGGCTGATGTAGGAGAAGGCGCCGCCGAAATCGCCGGCGTGCAGGCACGAGAAGCCCAGGAGCTGAAAATACTCGAAGTTCTCCCGGTAGCGGAATACCTCGGGCTCGAGCAGCCTGATCACGTCCGGGAACCTGCGGGCCCGAAAGAGTCGCCGCGCCTCCCCCAGGCCTTTGCGCTTCATGTGAAGACCGTCCTACTTGCCGGAGGCAGGGGCAAACCGACCCGCTCGGCTCCCGAGTTCCTTCAGCGCGGATTCGATCAGCGCAAGCTCGTCGTCGGATGCCGTCCCCGAGGCTTCGATCCTCGCGTTGATTTCGTTGAGAAGCGTGTTGACCACCGAGAGGTCGGCATGGACGGCGTGGGCGTCGTCCGCGGCGTTCTGGCCCGCCGAGAGCGACTGCTGGATGCCGACCGAAAAATCAGCGTTGGGCGCAGATGCTTTTTGCACGGCAGAGTTGGCCCCGTAGCCGGCCTTCGAGTACAGGCCGAGGACGAGAGTGATCGTGGCCTCACCGGAACGCGCAATCGGGCGGGGCAGGTAATACTGGGCCGCTGCCGAGTCATTCACCGAGTAGGGAAGCAGGCTGAAGTCGCGCGCCGAAGAGGTCTCATAGGCCCAGCTCGTGTCGCTCAACCGCTTCCAGTTTGCGAACACGACGCGATCCGGGACCGTGATCCCGTCCCCCGACATCATGACCTGGAGGCCGAACCCGTCAGGGTCGCCTGCGATCGGGGACACCCACCAGGGCGTCTTGCCGGCCGGGGTGAGGGTGAGCTCCCGCGTGGTCTGTGCGAGCGAGGGTGTGCGGAAGTGAACCGAGCCCGGCTCTCCAAGGTAGGTGTCAAACAGGTAGCGGGCCCCGGCGGTAATGTCCTGCTCGGAGAGGTTTTTCATGCTCAGATCGATGCGAACACCGGTGCTCACTCCGGAGTCCAGGGAAGGGGTGAAGGTGAACGTCTCGGTCACCTGGAGGAACTTTGATTTCCAGATGAACCGGGCACCGCCGGGCACTTTTTCCGATTTCTCGTTGAACTCGGAGCTCTCTCCCATGCGGTAGAGCTTGTTGCCCACCACGATGCTGAGGACCGTGGTGCGGGGGTCCTGGGCCGCGAGCAGCGGCACGTACACGCCGCTGCTGCCCCTGGTCTGGCAGGAAATGGAGAAACGCCCCATTCCCTCGTACAGCGTGAGGCGGACGCGGCCGTCCGCGACGTCGAGGCCCGAGAGGGGCGCCGCCGCGAGCAGGAGCGCGGGAAAAAGAACGGCGGAAAGGGCCCGGATGGAACCGAGGATTTGCGATCTCATTTCCCGGCCCCCCCATTCGCGGCGATCCACAGCAGGTAGGTTTCCTTGAGCGAAAGGGCGGCCTCTTTTGCGGCAAGCAGCCGCTGGAGCTGCTCGGCCTGGGCGGAGGATGCCGGATTCACGGCAGGAGTGGAGCCGCCCGCCTTGAGCTGGGCGGCGAGGAGGGAAGCCTCGTCGGTCTTTTGCGCAAGCTGCTGCTGAAGGTCGGCAATGAACTTGCGATCATCAGCGGAGCCCGAGATTGCGAGGCGCTTCTGGTACGCTTCGATGGCCTGCACGTAGGCCTTCTCCCGGTTCTGGTATTCCTCCATGCTCCTGAGAAACTCTTCATGACTCCACTTCAGAAGCTTGGAGAGCTCCACTTCCTTCTTGCGGAGCTGGATCAGCGATACCTTGTACTGCGCGGCCTCGACCTTGGCGCTGGTCGGATAGTCCGCGACGATCTTCTGGTACACGGCGAGTGAATCGTCCAGAAGGCCCAGGCCGTACATGCTTTCTCCGACCCAGAACCACGCGCTGGACACGTAGGAAGATTTCGGGGAGGAGGTGATGAAGGCCTGCAGGACCTTGATCGCGCTTTCGTATTCCTCCTGCATGAAGAGCAGCCGGCCCTTCTGGTAAGAGGCCTCCTCATAGTCAGCGGCGCCCGGATACGTGGCCAGGTAGAACTCAAGGTTGTGCTCGGCATCGTCCAGCTTCCCGATTGCCATGTAGGATTTGGAAATGAGAAGATACGCCGCAGCCTTCTGGGCGCCGGCGTTCGGATCGAGGATGACGTTGTGGAAGAGCAAAATGGCTTTGTCATACTGGCCGTTTCTGAACTGGTCGATGCCGTCCTTCAGGTCTGACACAGGACCCGACGACTGGGCAAATCCCTGCGGGAAACCGAGAGCAAGGGCAAGGAGAACGATTGGCAGGATCGCCTTTCGGGGATGTGACATGGGCCTTTTTCTCTCCTCCCTAAACTTTCGACCTTCGAATCTTCAAACTGAACGGGATTCTACCATTTGCAGGAAAGGAATGCTACTTCCCGGCAATGCCGCGGCATACTCGTGAAAGGTCTCCATTGACGAAAGGCGCCGCGGCATGCGATACTTTTCTCAGGACGCGACGGACGATAATTGCTCTTTCCGGCGCAGTTTACGCGTTGTTCGTGCAGCCGAAAGGCCGGTGAGATGACAGGGGAACACGCCCGCCACGTGGTGGGAGGGCACGAATCCGTCCAGATCTTTGACACCGCCTGTCAGACCCTCAGAGAAGGGATGTTCCCCGAGGCAATCGACGCCCTGGAGAGCCTGCTGGAGAAGGACGTGGACTTCCCCGGCGCGGCCTCCGCCCTGAAGTGCGCCGGTTTCTGGAAGGAGCGCGGAGAGAAGGAGACGGCGCAACTCGATGGTTTTGAGCGCGCTGAGCAGCTCCTGGGCCACTGGAGATTGTTCCAGGCTTTCTTGGAGCGCCTGGCGGACACGCCCGAGAGGTGCACGTTTGCGATAAAGCAGTTCGTCTTCTCTTCTGCCCTGGCCAGATACGGCTCCGTGGCCCCGGACGCGGAGACGAGCGGAGACCCGTACCTGCTCCTTCAGATCGGGCGCTGTTTCAAGGGAGTCGGGAACTACGACCGTGCCATCGAATGTCTCGAGCGCGCGAACCGGGAGACACGTGATGACGCGCGCATTCTCGCGGAGCTGGCCGACTGCTATTCGCTGGTGAACGAGTCGCGGGCGGCAAAGATCTTTTTCCGAGAGGCCTATTACGTCGATCCCCAGGCGATCGACCTCGCGGGCCTGGAGTCCCCGCTCGTGCAGCGCCTGGCCGCGAAGCTGCGCGCACGGGGGATCACGGAGCCTCTCCTCAGCGAATGGATGCCGGTGTACGGCGCCATCTGGGGGGTGTTCAGCGTGAAACGGGAGATGAAGCCGCTGGAGTTCGGGAAGCTCAAGCAGGCCATCTACCACCTGGAAAAGGAGTGCCGGACACCAGGGCCCGAGCGGGAGCAATCCGTGCCGAGGCTGATCAACCGATACTTCTGGCTGATCGACCACTACATGGCCACCGGCGAACCGCGGGAGCGGGTCGAGGAGGTCCTTGCGAGGCTTCGGGAGACGGATCCCAGGGTGTACGAAGAATATACGACATGAACCGCGTGCGGAAGGAGAAAGAATGGCAACGGAACTGCTGAAGACGATCACCGACCTTCTCAACGAGGAGAAGTGGACGCGGGCGACGCTCAACAGCTACTCGATCACGAACTTCAAGGACCTGGACCTGCTCATCGAGCAGTCGCGCAATGAAGGCATTGTCGAAGAGGTGCGCGAGCTCACCGGGGAGCACTTGAAGCACACGAGCAACTCCATCATTGCGCTCTATATTTCGGGAGTCCTCGCGCTCTCGCGGGAGCTGGTGGACGACACGAACCTCATCATGCTGATCAGCATCTTCATGGACAACCACAAGTGGAACGTCGTGGAGTACCTCGCCGAGCGCATCCTCGCCTACGGGGAGAACAAGTACGCCCTGCGCACTCTGGGCGAATGCTACGAGAACCGCGACGAGGATGCAAAGAAGCTCGAGGTGTGGGACCGCCTCATCCGGGTGGATTACGAAGAGTCGGACATCGTGAAAATCCTCGGCGAAAAGCGCGAGCAGGAAGGGGACCTCCCCGCCGCCGTGGACTACTACAAGAAGGCCATCCACCGCTTTATCAACAAGAAGCAGTTCGCCAGCGTGAAAGAGCTCTGGGACAAGCTTATCCGCTTGAGCCCCGAAGACATCGATTTCTTCTTCCACATCGAGGGGAGGATCGCCCGGGCCCTCAACGGAGAGAGGGCGGCCTCGCTCCTGGTGACGCTCATCCCGCACTACAAGGAAAAAGAGGACTGGGACACCTGCATCGACATCCTCAAAAAAGTCCTCGCCTACGATGCGAAGAACAACGCGGCGCGCAAGGACATCATCGAGTGCTACCGTCAGAAGTATGCCTTGCACAGCCAGCTCGAGGAGTACATCAAGATCTCGAACCTCACGCAGAACTGGAGGAGCGTGCACGAGGCCCTCGCCGATTTCGAAAAGCACATCGGCTTCGACACCGGCAACTACGTGTTCCATCGCTCATGGGGGATCGGACGGATTTCGGCAAGCAAGGACGACACCTTCACCATCGACTTCGCGAACAAGACATCGCACAAGATGTCTCTGAAGATGGCGGTAAGCGCGCTGGAGGTTCTCTCTCCCGAGCATATCTGGGTTCTCAAGAGGACCCTTCCGCGGGAGGAGCTTGCGAAGAAGGTCAAGGACGACACCTCCTGGGCCCTGAAAACCATCATCAAGAGCTTCGGGAACCTCGCGGACATGAAGAAGATCAAGGCCGAGATGGTGCCGGACGTGCTTACCGTGGGGGAGTGGTCCCGCTGGAACACGGAGGCGCGCTCGATCCTCAAGAAGGACTCCGCGTTCGGAAACCTGCCGGACAAGATCGATCAGTTCATGGTCAGGGACAAGCCCATCTCCTTCGAGGAGAAGACGTACAACAAGTTCAAGGCGGAGAAGGGATTTTTCGAGCGCGTGAAGACCATCGAGGACTACATCCAGGCCGGGCACGCCGAGCCTGACTCGGACTGGTTCACAGAGATGTTCGCCTATTTCACAGGCTTCCTGAAGGGCTACACCGCCGTGTCGGAGACGGTGATTTCAAGCTGGCTGCTGCTGCAGAAAATCATCGTCCGCTATCCCTTCCTCTCCCTGGGCGTGCAGACCAGCTTCAACGAGCTCTTCGACAAGATCGAGAAGCTGGAAGAAACATTCTCCCGGATCGAGGATCCCGAGCTCCGCAAGGATTTTCTGGTCGCGGTGAAGAAGAACGTCGAAGAGTGGCCCGGGGTCTATGCCCGGCTGTTCCCCCTCTTCCCCACCCGGTTCATCGTCGACGAGCTGGTGGCCTCCGCCCACTGGGAGCCCCTTACCGCCATGGTGACCGGTGTCATTTCCCGCTACCGGGAGCTGAGAGACCCCTTCGTGTGGGTGGCCAAGAACCTTCTCGGAGAACGGTGGCTGGAACGGATGAACGTCGCCCGTGAGAAGATCTATATAGGACTGATCCACCTCGTGGACATCACCTATCGGGACATCGCGAACAAGCAGAACGCGAGCGCCAATCGCAAGACCAACCGACAGATCCATGAGTTCCTCTTCGAGGAGGGCAAGCTCCTGGAGTTCCTCATGGCGGCGGATCAGGACTCGATTACGAGATTGTATACGCTCGTGGACGACGTCAAGGAGCTCGACCCGTCCATCAAGATCCAGCTCAAGCACAGGATCAAGGAGAAGCATCCGGACTTCCACTTCCTTGGGGAGCCGGGAGCGGAAAAGGTGAGCCTCGGGCTCCTGGTGACGCGGGCAAGCTTCGAGCGCAAGCAGCAGGATCTCAAGAGAGTCATCGATGTCGAGATTCCAGAGAACTCCAAGGAAATCGGTGTCGCGATGGCCAAGGGAGACCTCCGGGAGAACGCGGAGTACAAGGCCGCGCTGGAGAAGCAGGAGATGTTGAAGGTCACCGCTTCGCGCCTCAAGGAGGAGGTCCAGCAGGCACAGATCTTCAATGAGAACGAGGTGAAGACCGACAAGATCGCATTCGGTACGCGGGTGGCGCTCAGCAACCGCAAGAACGGGCAGGCGGAGGAGTACATCATCCTCGGGCCATGGGAGTCCAACCCCACCCGCAACGTCATTTCCTACCTTTCCCCGCTGGGCATGGCTCTCTGGGACCATCGGCCGGGAGAAGAGCTGAAGTTCACCATCAACCAGAACGAGTTCCACTACACGGTGGAGCACATCGAAAAGGCGGACCTGAAAAATCTATGAAAACGCGGGAAATTGCCGGAGCACGCGTCGCGCTGATCGTCGTCATGGTGCTGGTTGCCGTCCTCTTCGGGGGCGGCGTCGCACGGGCAGCGCAGAACCTGGACCTCGCGGTGCTGGTGGATACCTCGTCGAGCATGTTCCCCTACTTCGATGACGTGATGAACTACTTCGTGCAGGACCTGCTCACCACCCGGCTTCACCGCGGGGACACGTTCCACCTCATCAGCTTTTCCAGCCTCCCCGAGGTTGAAATCTCGCTGGAAGTCAACAGCGACGAGGCCGCCCGACAGGCGTTCAGCCACGTGCTTCTCCTGCACGCCCTGGGGCGATACACCGACCTGGTCGCCGCAATGCAGTTCCTGTACAAGTACGTGAAAGAGCTGCCCGAGACCAATCCCAAGCAGCTCATCATCATCACGGACGGCGTGCACGATCCCCCTCCGGGGAGCCCGAATCGCGGCGACCCCGCGGCGGTAAAGGCAGCAATCACGGGGGTCGCCCAGGCGATGCGCAGGGAAGGCTGGACCGTCAGCATCCTGAAGGTCCCGCCCGAGCCGGCCCCGGGTGAGCAGGACTTGAAGAGCTACCTCGGGGATATCGCCGATGCGCTGGGGGTCTCCATCGTTCCCTACCCCACCAAGGACAAGACGCACGTCACCGGAGTCACCACCGGGTATCCCACCCTGATCTTCCCTGCCGCCCTCGGGAAGGTCGGCACCAGGTTCACTGCTCCCTTCAAGGTGAAGAACTGGAAGACGGAACCCATCATCGTGCGGCTGTCCAGCGTGCAGAGCGAAGGCACCGACATGCTGGAGAAGAAGGTCTCCGTGACCGTGCCCGCGGGCGGCGAGGCNNCCCGGTGGGCACGCATGATGCGAAGGTTCAGCTTATCTTCGACGACGATATCCGCATCTCCCCGACGGAGGGGACACTCTCATTTGCCTATACGGGCAAGGGAGGGCTTCCCTTTCCGCGGCTTACCTTGCTGTACGTGCTCTACATCATCCTCGGCCTGGCCCTGCTCTATCTCCTGGTCCGGCTCTTCCTCTACATGAGCAGGAAGCTCGGTGAAGCCCCGCTTTCAGGCCTTGCGCGCGCACAAGCAATCGGAGTGAAGGCGACGGGCGCACACCGCCAGATCCCCCTCATGGGCCCCGCGCCTCGAAGAACGGGCGCACACCGCNNCCGCCTGCGCCCCACGGTGATGAGCATCCGGCGCGCCCTGCCTCGTCCGTCCATCCAGCGGGCATCGCTGCCACCTCTCATCGAGATGAGGGTGGAACAGCAGAACCATCACATAGGATTCAGGAACGTGCACCGCATCGCAGCCGGTGGGGCGCGCAGCGTGGGCGGGAGGCACTCTTCATTCCTCGTTTTTCTCCTCCCGATGCCGTCCAGGATTGCGGAAATAAGGAACGTGGACGGTCGGTACGTGTTCACGCCTCTGCGAAGCGAGCTCTTCCCGGGCGTAAGCGGAGCGGTCGAGAACTGCCTGGGCAGGGAGATCCCGTTCGTGAGCTCGAAAGGGCGCCAGCTCTCCCTGCATTTCAGGGAATGGGTGTCACCTTTGGAGGAAATCAACAGGATCATGCGCCAGGCGCACAGCTCCTAGGAGTTGTTATGATGCGCCC
>PMZS01000119.1 GCA_003170115.1 Spirochaetaceae bacterium | reverse complement strand
CCTGGAAATCCTGCATCGCGTTGAATGCATCAAGGAGCCTGTTCTTGTCAGGATAGACATCAAGGCTGCCAGCCTCCAGGGCAAGGAGAAGCTCGTGGGCCGCCTCGATTGTGGAAAGGCACCAGGCGGCGGGCTGGCGCTTGATGGTAAAACGGCTTGGCGCGCTGGGTTCGATCGCAAGACGGGGCAGGCGCATGAGGGACGGACTCTCCCGCGCGATCTTCCGGGAGCAGTGCCATGTCGCATCAATGAGAAAAACAACGAGCCTGCGCTCGCCAGTTGTTGAGGCGGGGAATCGTGCATCGCGTATGCGTGTCGCGCCCTCTCCTGGATACAGCAGGACGGGGTAGTTTCCGGGGTCGCCGATCAGCGAACGAAACCTGGCGATGCCGTCAAAGCTCACTCCCTGGATGATCTCACTGTTGGCCAGGTTCAAGCACATGAGTCGTCCCGTTGTGCATTTCTGATGGCGGAACTCCATCGGGTGCATGAGGAGGACGATCCGCGTCCGGGTTTCCATCGGCGGCCGAGACGGACAGAGGCAGCAGTACTTGGGACGCCGGCATTGGTAACAGGTCTCTCGCGGCACGGAAGGCGTTCCCGTATGGTTCCTCACTCGAGGGGTGAACTCTTTGGCAGCGGCCTGCGTCCCTGAAAGCCTTCGGTGATCGGATGATACCAGGCAAGCTCACTCTCGTCGCTGCGCCAGCAAAGGAATACCGTCTCTCCCTCAATCTCCGAGGGGAAGTCGACAAGACCCGTCCAGAAGTTCCAGTCCTTGAAGAAGCATCCCATTTCTTCGAGCTCGAGAAGGTGTTCCTCCAGCTCGGCCTGGAGGCGGGGCAGCTCGTCGTCGTTCTGCTCCAGCTCCCGGATCTTACGGGCCGTTTCCAGGACATCGGCCACGATCTGCCGCACGAGGGGCAGGGTGCTCTCCGCTTCCTGCCGTGTGAATAGCCGCTTGAACTCCATTGACTTTCCGGCTCAGATCACGCCCAAGCGCTCCGCTGTCTTTTGGTGGACAACGGTCTCTGAATGGAAATCCAGGGTGGTGCGCCAGGCCTGCCTGGGCATGCGGGGCGCTTTCAAGTAGTACTTCACAGACCAATGGTCGCACCGGCCGGGTGTCGAGTCAACCATGGCCAGGCAAGCGGAGTCGATGGGGCCGGCAAAGAAGCCCGCCAAGGCATCCGGCTGAGCGTCGGAAACCGTTGTGCTGCCCTGACGAATCTCAACATCGGGGATTGCTGCGCGTATGCCCTTGCGCGTGTCTCAGGAGTACTGGCTCAGAGGCGCACCACCCTGAATCCTACCGCGTTGTAAAGGGCGCCGGGTTGACTGCTGAAGCTGCGGAACTTCACGTGCAGGCCGCCTATGAACGAAATGACCCACGAGCCGCCGTGCAGTACGAAGCGCTGGTCGCGGGAATCGGACACGAAATAGTAGCGGTCGGTCCCGCTGGCGATTTCAGGATCGCCCTGGAAGTTGTCGCCGCACCATTCCCAGACATTGCCGCTCATATCGGCCAGCCCCTGCGGCGTGTCGCCCTGGGGGCTCCTGCTGTCGACGTTTTCCGTTCGTGGGGCGTGGGACGGCGGCACGTTGGACACGGCGTTCTGCGCATCCGGTGAGTCCCCCCAGGGGAACACTCGCTCGGCCTGATCGGGGGCGCCTTTCGCCGACGCGTACTCCCACTCCACCTCGGTTGGCAGGCGGTACCCGGGAGAATCGAGCCGCGCGAGGCCAGAATCGTCGTAGGCAGGCGTCAACCCCTCCCTCGTGGAAAGCCAGTTGCAGAATGCAACTGCTTCGTACCAGCTTACACCCACGGTGGGCTGGTCGGACCCGTTGAAAGCGCTGCTCTTCCAGAACTGCGGCCAGGTCTTTGACTTTTTCCAGGCCCAGCCGTTCGCTGTCCAATACTGCCTCGTGCCGTAGCCGTTTTCCTCGATGAACCGCGCAAACTGGCTGTTCGTGACGGGATACTTTGACATCTGGTAGTCGTAGGAAAGTTCCTGGGAGACCCGCGGCCCGTAGGTGCCATCTCCCATCGTGACGGAGCTTCCCGCGGCGTGTATCGCAATCAGGCTGAGCAGCTCTGTCTCAGTAGGGGGGGACTGCCCCCACGCGGAAAAAGAAGCCAGGAGGAGCATGACAAGCGCGACCGGCGACCCTTTGCTTTTCTGCATCATTGCTCACAAACTACGCTTGCATGCCACGGTCGTCAATCCATCCGATTGTCGTTATCATTCAAGCGGCGATGCAATGACGTACACAACATTGATAGACGCGGCCACCGCGCGCGAGCACCTGGAGGATCCGGACTGGCTTTTCGTGGACTGCAGGTTCGACATCCGCGACACCGGGCGCGGTCCGCGCGACTACGGAGCATCCCACATCCCGGGGGCGGTCTATGCGGATCTCGACAAGGACCTGTCGGGTCGTATCATCCCTGGTCGGACGGGACGCCATCCCCTGCCGGACCCGGCGTCGATTGTCGAGTCTTTCTCCGGTTGGGGGATTGTGCCGCGGACGCAGGTCATAGCATACGATGAGTCCACGGGGGCGATCGCTGCCGCAAGGCTGTGGTGGCTCCTGAAGTGGGCCGGCCACGATGCGGCGGCCGTTCTGGACGGAGGGATCAAAGCATGGACCTTGGCCGGGCTGCCATGCTCGTCCGGATCGGAGTCCAGATCCCGGTCCACGTTTGTCGCCGCGTTCAGGCCCGAGATGGCGGTGAATGCACTGTACGTGCGCTCTGTGCTGGACGATCCCGGCTGGGTCGTCCTGGATGCGCGGGCCGCTGACCGCTACCGAGGTGAAAACGAGACCATCGACACAGCGGCCGGTCACATCCTGGGGGCGGTCAGTGCGCCGTACGCCTCGGCCCTCGGGCCGGATGGACTTTTCAAGCCGGTCTCCGAGATAGCAAGGTTGTACAGATCCGCGATGGGAGGTCGGGACGCAGAGCACACCATAGTCTACTGCGGCTCAGGAGTGACCGCGGCGCACAGCGTCCTGGCCTGCGCGCACGCGGGTATTGGATTGCCGCGGTTGTACCCCGGCTCCTGGAGCGATTGGATCACCGACAAGGACCGGCCGATGGCGCGATAGCCGTGCTCGCACGCCCAAAAACGGGCAGCTGGGCCACTGCGAGGTGCTCTACCGGTCTATTCTGGTCCAGTCGATTTTCTCGCCAATCCGTGCAGCAATTGCCTCGACGTCCCCGTCGGTGTGATAGAGCAGCGGAGCCGTATTCACGGACATGCCGGACGCGGAACGCGTCACTCGCACTTCCTGATGATGGGAGGAGGCGAGGTTCCGCGTGAACTGACCTGCATCGCCTTCCAGATGGATTGAACCATTGCAGGCGCAGATGTAGGTGTTGTTTTCGTCTTCCACCTCCATGAAAAAGCACGTCCCGCGAACTCCTGCGACGGCTGTCGAGGTCCTGATGGAGAATCGGAGCTCATCCTCCGAAGCTGGTGCAAGATTTCGCAGCACCATCGCGATGGCGCCTTTCTGCAGCGTCGCGCCGCGCGAGAGGACTTTCGCGTCGAAGCGCAGGGTCGTGCCGGCAGCCATGTGAACAATGTTTTTCGAGTTGAACACGATCTGGCAGATCGAATCCTTTGCGGTGGTAAGGACGGCGCCCGGCAAGACACTGTCGCCGACCGCGGCGGCTGAGCCATTCATGCTGACGTCGCCTTCAATGTAGACAATGTTCGCCTTGTCAGCGGAAAAGGCCGTTGCGCAACATGCGAGCAGAATCAGGGCCAGCACTCCGGTAACCCTTCTCATATTTCTCCCTCTCTCCGGCGTTCTCTTTTGCAAGAACAGTTGCCGGGGGCACAGTTGTCAAAGATGGCACCTTTGACCCTGCCATGCATATAATGTAAAGTGCCCGACTCCGGAGATTGATCAATGGTAAATCTTTCAAACATCCGAGTTGCGTTTGGCGAACGCATCATATTCAATAAGGAGGATTTTCTTCTGCGTCCTGGAGACAAGGTTGGCCTCGTGGGGCCGAACGGCGCCGGGAAGACCACGCTCTTCAAGGTAATCTGCGGGATGGAGAAACCTGACGAAGGTACGGTCTCCACGGACCCTGGTACCGTGATCGGCTATTTCTCCCAGGAAGTGGGCGAGATGTCGGGCCGCAGTGCGCTGGAGGAGGTGCTCGCGGGGGCGGGACGGGTCTACGATCTGGGCAGGGAAATGACCGGACTCGAACATCGCATGTCGGATGGCGACGGCCCGGGGCTCACTGACGCGGAGATGGACGGATATGGCGCGCTCCAGATGGAGTTTCAGCGGAGAAACGGCTACGACCTTGAAAACCGGGCAGAGGCAATCCTCACCGGCCTTGGGATCGGGAAGGACCGTTTTCACCTGCCGGTGGAGAGCTTCTCGGGAGGCTGGAAGATGCGTATCGCCCTGGCGCGCATCCTCCTCCTGGATCCCGACGTCCTTCTCATGGACGAGCCCACAAATCACCTGGACCTTGAATCGATCGTCTGGCTGGAGGAGTGGCTTGCCGCATTCAAGGGTGACCTGGTCATGACCAGTCACGACAGGGAGTTCATGACCCGCATCTGCGGCCGCACGATCGAGGTCGCGGCCGGCGCCATTACCACCTATGCAGGTGACTACGATTTCTACGTGAGGGAGCGGGCCGTCCGGCGGGAACAATTGATCGCGTCCCAGAAACGCCAGGCCGCCATGCTGGCCAAGGAAGAGGAGTTCATTGCCCGCTTCGGGGCGCGAGCCTCCCATGCGGCCCAGGTCCAGTCCCGGGTGAAGACCATCGAGAAGATCGAGCGGATTGTCATTCCACCCGATCCCAGGGAGATGAAGGTCCGCTTTGCACCCGTGGCCCGAAGCGGCGATATCGTGGTCCGCATGGAGGACCTGTCCAAGAGTTGGCCGCTTCCCGACGGATCCCTTCAGCCTGTGTTCCACGGTCTCACGGGCGTCGTGAAGAGGCATGACAAGATCGCGGTGACGGGCATCAACGGCGCGGGCAAGTCGACGCTCCTGAAAATCGTCACGGGACAGGCCGAGGCCTCCGACGGGAGCTGCACGATGGGTGCGGGGGTCAGGACCGGGTATTTCAGCCAATACTCCACCGACATCCTCATTCCCGGTCGCACGGTTTTCCAGGAGGTCGCGGAACGGATGCCCAAGGCGGGGGAGGGCGTAATCAAGAACGTCCTGGGCGCCTTCCAGTTTTCCGGCGATGACGTATACAAGAAGGTAGCCGTACTTTCGGGGGGCGAGAAAAGCCGGGTCATGCTGGCATGCATCCTGGCCCGGCCGGTCAATTTCCTCGTTCTGGATGAGCCGACCAATCATCTCGACATCGCCAGTCGAGAGGTCCTCCTGGAGGCCTTGCGCGAGTTCGACGGTACGCTGATGATTGTCAGCCACGACCGCTATTTTCTGCGGCACCTGTCAAAGAGGGTCTTTGAGATCGATCATGGCTCCCTCAGGGTCTATGAGGGCGGCTACAGTGATTACCTGTCGAAGACGGCGTAAGGGGAGAGGTACTATATGACCGACTATTTTCCCGGTGACGTCTACACCACGCCGGGGGGCGTCCCCCGCGCGCTGAGTGAATATCTCCTGCTTGGTTCGCGCTGGAGCGTCTATTCTCATTTCGCGGCGACGATCCTCCGCAGCCGGGCCCTCGCCATGGCGGACCGCTACGACGATGAAGCATGGGCGCGCAGCTCACGGGAGATCATCAGCTTTCTCGAGCGCTGCCAGGCACGGTTCCGGATTGAAGGCATGAACAGGGTGCGGGGGGCGAATGGCCCGCTCGTGTTCGTTTCCAATCACATGAGCACGCTGGAAACCCTCGCGCTGCCGGGGCTGATCGTCCCCATGAAGCCGGTTACCTACGTAGCGAAAGAGAAGCTATTGCACGGCTTTTTCTGGGGGCCGATCATGCGGTCCAGAAATCCCATTTCCGTGTCTCGAAGCGATCCCCGCGCGGACCTGGAAATCGTCCTGCGCGAGGGCTGTGCGCGATTGGCGGCCGGAATTTCCGTGATCGTCTTTCCGCAGGGCACGCGCAAGGAAGTCTTCAACAGGTCCGAGTTCAACAGCCTCGGGGTCAAGCTCGCGGCAAAGGCCGGCGTCCAGTTGCTCCCGGTTGCCGTGAAGACCGACTACTGGGGATCGAGCGGGATCTTTCGCGGTTTCGGCCCGGTGCGGCGGGAGCGCCCTGTCCATATCGAGTTTGGCGAACCCCTGACCGTCGCCGGGCGCGGCAGACCCGAGCACGACCACTGCCTGGATTTCATCGAGTCCCGCCTCCGGGCCTGGGGTGCTCCTGTCGCGAGAGTCCAGGCAGTGCCATAGTGAGCGCGAGTCAGCTGAGGGTTTACCAGTGGGATCACTGACCCGTTAGAGATTTCTGCCAGGGCATATCCGCCGTCGAGGGACCTGATCCTGAGCTCGTGGTCGAGCTTTCCATGTACGCCAAGGTGTCGGGGCAAAATGGAACAGGTGAGTACCCGCGCAATGTGCATAACGCAAAAAGCGCTACTTATCTGCGCTTTTTGCGTTATGCATAGTGTGACGGGATGTCGCCGCGAATTCCGCGCCTGGCCGTCGGCGCCTGTCTGGGAGTGCAATGCTGCAACCGATTGCACCTGAAGCCGGGGTCTGCTAATCTCGGCCGCACCACGCCATGTCCGACCGACGCTACCTGGTTCTCATCAATGACGCATTAAAGACCTATCTCGCGCGGCTTCCCGTGGGCCGTCGAAAACAGCTCCGGGAGAAGCTGGAGTTCCTTGAAAACGGCATGTGGGACGCCGGGGTCCGCGTCAAGAAGCTGCGCGGCAGCCCCCGGGTCATTTTCGAGGCCAGGATGAGCAAGGGCGACCGGCTTCTGTTCACCCTCGGCCGGCACCGGGACGCGGTGGCGATCTACCTCTGGGGCCTGGTTGGCCATGACGGAATCTCCGCGGAGGCGCGCAGGATCGAGCCGTCCAACGCGCCCTTCCTCGCCTTCGAGGAGCTGGAGCACGAGGACCGCTCAGAGCTGGCACTTGACGGACTTCCCGCGCCGTACTTCACCCAGGAGAACGTGGAAGAGCGCGTGCCGGATGACTACGGGCCTCAGCGCTGGCTGGTGTTTGACGATGAGGAATGGGGCCGGTTGCTCGCCTCTCCCGACCCCGCCTCCTTCGAAGGCTACCTGCACCTCACGCGTCAGCAGGAGGAGCTGCTTTCCGCTGCGCCGCCCGTGCTCGTCTCAGGGACGGCGGGAAGCGGCAAGACGACCCTGTCGGTCTACTACCTCCTGCGTGGAGCCCGTCACGGGGGCCGCCGGCTTTTTCTCACGTACAACCCGCTCCTGAAGCGAATGGCCGAGCGGATCTACGCGGGGCTCGTGGAGAAGCGGATCGAGTCCGATGCGGCCGAGCCGCCGCGTTTTGCGCTGTTCCGGGAGATCGCACTGGAGGCCGCCGGTGGCCCGCAGGCCGGCTTCCAACCGGAAGCCGAAGTGGGGCTTCGCGAGTTTGCCGGTATCCTGCATGACCACCGTGACAG
>PMZS01000185.1 GCA_003170115.1 Spirochaetaceae bacterium | reverse complement strand
AAACTGGAGCGCAGGGGGGTCATCAAGGGGTACGTCGCCCTCCTCGACCCTGACAAGCTGGGCAAGCCGCTCCTCGCGTTTCTCCGGTTGACGGTGAGCTCCCACGAGAGCGCCCAGATCTCGATCCGCGCGCTCTGCGATTCCGAGCCCGACATCCTGGAGTGCCACAACGTGGCCGGCGAGGACTGTTTTATCCTCAAGGTTCGAGCCGAAGGGCCGAAGCAGCTCGAAAAGCTGCTCGCCGCGATCCGCAACAGCGTGGAGGCGGGCAGGTCGGTCACCAACATCGTTCTCTCGACGTACAAGGAATCCTCACGCATTGCTCCCGCTCCCATGGAGCAAGGAGATTGACATGAGCACCATGGATCTCACCATGCTTCTGAATGGCGTCGATCGCGGCGCCGACGGTCCCGCGCGTTCCGCCCTGCGCATGGTCCTGGTCGAAGGCGAGGCGCTGCGGCTGCCGCCGTCTCGCATGCGGGTCAGCGTTCTCTCGGGAACAGCCTGGATCACGCAGGCCGGCCAGGACACGATCCTGCAGGCAGGAGCCCTCTTCGACCTTTCCGCCGCCGCGGATCGGGCGGTTGTGTCGGCGATCGGGACCCTGCCCCTCTGCTTCGAGATGCGCTGAACGCTTCCATGATACGATCCGGCGCATGGTGCACATTCATGAAGTCTCCACCGCCGCCGACATGCGCCGGTTCGTGTACTTTCCCCGTGAGCTCTACCGCCGGGACCCGTGCTGGGCGCCGCCGCTCTGGGTGGACGAGAGGCGCGCCTACTCCGCTCGCACGAACGCAATCCTCGCCCATTCCGACTTCGCGCTGATCCTCGCCGAGGAGGGCGGCCGGGTTGTCGGCCGGAGCCTCGCGTATGTCGATCACGCCTTCAACTCCTGGTATGGCACGCGCACCGGTTTCTTCGGGGCGTTCGAGTGCGTGGAGGATTTCGGCGCCGCCAGGGCTTTGGACGAGGCGGCGGTTTCGTGGCTCCGTTCCCGGGGGATGAACCGGGTGCGCGGCCCCATCCATCCCGTGGCGGAGAGCTGGGGATTCCTCCTCGACGGATTCGACACGCCGCCCGTGTTCATGGCGCCCTACAATCCCCGGTACTACAACGATTTCATCCAACGCCTGGGCTATGCCAAGGTGAAGGACCTCCTGGCATACGAAGCAAGCACCGAGCGCAACTACACCCTCCCCGAAAGGTTCCTGAAGTTCGGTGAGCGCCGGCTTGGCGATGGAAGCGGGCTTACCGTGCGGATGCTCTCCATGGACAAACTGGAGGAGGATGCGGACGCGATCCTCCGGATTTCCAACGAGGCCATCAAGGACAACTGGGGCTACGTCCCGCTCAACCGCGAGGAGTTCCAGGAAGTGTTCAGGAAGCTGAAGCCGATCGCGGATCCCCGCGCGATCTGGTTCGTGGAGGACCACGGCACCCCGGTCGGGTACGCACTGGGATTTCCTGACCTGAACGTGATCCTCCGACGCATCGGCGGCCGGCTCCTGCCCCTGGGTATTTTTCACCTGCTGTTCGGCATCCGCAGGGTCACCGATTACCGTCTCTTCGGTCTCGCTGTCCTGCCCCAATATCACGGGAAAGGGCTGGACGTCCTGCTGTACCTGCAGATCTACAAGGCGCTGGCTCCACGGATCCGCCGGCTGGAGGCGAACTACATCCTTGAAGACAATCCAAGGATCCGCAACGCGCTGGAAAAGATGCGTCTCGACCTGGTGAAAACATACAGGGTCTACGAGAAGTCGCTCGAATAGACTCGAATAGAATCGTTGACTTTGCCGTGCTCAATGAGACGGTGTTCAACGTTTCCACGCCGGCGATCTCGAAGGCCTTCAGCCTGACCCCTTCCGGGGTGAGCTGGGTCATGACGTCCTTCATCGTGTTCTTCGCCATGGGCTCCGTAATTTTTGGCAGGCTGTCGGACATTTTCAGCATCAAGCGCCTGATCCTGATCGGCATTGTCATCTATGCGGATGCCTCCGTGGCGGGATTCGCGGTCCAGTCCTTCTACCAGGGAGTAGTGGCGGCGCGTGCCCTCCAGGGCGCCGGCGCCTCGGTGGTCGCCTTTGCGTCGGGAGTGGGGCCGGTCATCGGAGGCTTTGTCTCGGGGTCGCTGGGGTGGGCGTTCCTGTTCGCGATCCCGCTTCTCACGCTCGTATCGATCCCATTCCTCATCCGGCTCCTCCCCTCGGAGATGAGGCGCGAGGGCGGAGTGGATGTCTTTGGCGCTCTCCTCGTCGCGGTGGGCATCACCGCCCTCATTTTCTTCCTTACCTTCTCTGCCTGGTACTACCTGGCCGTGAGCGCCGCGGCCATCGCCGTGCTGGTGATCCACGTCCGGCGCACCCCGAACCCGTTCATCCAGCCCTCGCTTTTCGCCAACGCCCGTTTCCGCGCCGGCATGATCGTGGGGTTCCTCGTCTTCAGCGCATCGATCGGGATCATCTTCCTCATTCCGTTGATGTTCACCTCCCTTCGCGGGCTGGGCACCCGGGAGATCGGGCTTCTGATGTTCCCCGGAGCGATCAGCGGGGTGGTGTACGGCAGGCTGGGCGGCATCATCTACTTTTCAAGGTACAGGAAGAAGGGCGGCGAACGGCCTCCCGCCTGAGTACGACGCCTCCTTGACGGGGGAGCGGATCGCGCGTACCTATGAGTGCGGGAGGCCAGGGGATGAACCTTCGCGAAACGATGCTCGGCCTGTCGGAGAATCGCGGAACGCCCGGATACGTGCCCGCGGCATTTTTCCTCCATTTCGATCCGGCTTTTCACCGTGGCAAGGCTGCCGTGGAAAGGCACGTGGAGTACTTCCGCGCCACCGGAATGGATTTCGTGAAAATCCAGTACGAGCACCCATTCCCGCGGATGCCCCAGATCACCCGGCCGGAGGACTGGTCGACGATTCCCCGGTTCGACGCGGAACACTTCTCCGATCCGCTTGAAGTGATCTCGGGGATCGTCAAGGCCGTGAAGAAGGAAGCGCTGGTCATCGTGACCCTCTACTCCGCGGTCATGCATGCGGGGCACGCCGCCAGCCGGGAGCTCCTCACGGAACACCTGGAGCAGGATCCCGAGAAGACCGCGAAGGGCCTGCGGATTATCGACGAGAGCATTCTCGTATTCGTCCGCGAGTGCGTGAAGCGGGGTGTCGACGGATTCTACGCCTCGACGCAGGGAGGGGAGGCGGGCAGGTTCAGGGACCCCGCTCTTTTCACGCGGTATATCAAACCCATTGATCTCACCGTGATGAACGAGATCAATCGCCTCTGCGCGTTCAACATCCTCCACGTGTGCGACTACCAGGGCGCGTACGACGACCTGTCGCCGTACCTCGACTACCCGGGTCAGGTCGTGAACTGCGGCACACGGCTGCGATCCGGCGAGCTTACGCCCCAGGAGCTTTCCCGGATGTTCGGCCGGCCGTTCATGGGCGGAATGGACAGGCACGGAATCCTCGTGACCGGCACGCAGGAGCAGATCCAGCGGGAGGTGCAGGATGTCATCCGAGGCGCTCCCCCGGGCTTCGTGCTCGGAGCGGACTGCACGGTGCCCTCTGACATTCCCCTTGAGAAATTGAAGGCGGCGATCGACACCGCACACGGAGAGGCCGCCCGGAGGTAGGGCCTCGCTGGCCAGCGGCGCGCGTTTTTTCGACGCCGTCACCAAACCCCTCATTGCTTCCTGGGCGGACCGCCCTCGAGGCTCCTCCTCGTGATGTTCGCGTTCATGGGCGTGGCGTTCATCCCCGGGATCCTCTCCGAGAGGAAGATGCGGGATGTGGACGGGCAGCCAGATTCCTAGTTCATGGAGGGCTTGAAGCCGGTCTGCAGGATGATCTGGTACAGCGGCCCCTTTCCGGCGAAGGCGTCTTCCCACGCACCTGCGGCATCAGGACGGAAAATGATCTCCTCCGTCGCCTTCACGACTACCCACGCTTCAGATTTCAGCTCGCCTTCGAGCTGTCCCGGACCCCACCCCGAGTAGCCTGCGTAGACGCGGACAGCAGGCCGGTCCTCAGGCGGCAGGCCGGCCCAGTCGTGTTTCAAGAACTCGATGAGGGCAACCGTCGCCGGTTCGGAGATGACGCCTTCCACGGGCCGGGCGGCATCCTCGTCACCGGGCTGACCCGGGAATGCGGCGTGGAGGAGGAAGAGGATCTCCTGCTGGACGGGTCCACCGATGAATACGGGGATGGTGCGCGCGGCCGAATCGTCCATCCCCTCAATCACGTCCCCGAGGGTGAACGGGGAGGGACGGTTCACAACGAGCCCGAAGGCGCCGTTGTCGTCGTGAGAAATCATCAAGACCACGGTCTGCCGGAAATTGGGGTCCGCGAGAGCGATTTCAGAGACGAGAAAACTCCCGCCCAGAAACCCTCCCTTCTCCTGATCTTTGTCGCTCATCTGAGGCAGAATCTACCGCAGGGCGCGCGCCGTGGCAATGGCGCCAGCCTATGTTCCCCGTATTCTCCTGAGGATGTCCCAGTACGCGCCGCGTTCGCCCCGTCCAAGCGCCTGGACGAGGCGATCGTTGCCGTTGTAGTTGTAGTCGCGTTCCTGGTCGGGGCCGCCGGGGAGGAAGAACCTCTCATCGTCGCCGACGAGGTCCCTCACGAAGGTGACGGGGTCCGTCCCGAGCTCAGGCGAGAGGTAGAACAAGGGCCGAAGAAAGGAGTCGTTGTCGAGCTTTGCCCCCGAGAGGGCCTTGTTGCTCACCATGCTGCCCATCTCACGCACCAGCGCTGCCAGGGGGGTGCCGCTGTAGACCCGCACGCCGAGGGAGATACCCATGCAATCCGGACCCGCCTTTTTCACGACCTCCAGCGACTGGCGAACAGTGTCGGGTGTCTCCCCCGGACCGCCCAGCAGCAGGTCGTACATGAAGGGGATGCCGGCGCCCCGGCAGGCGCGAGCAGTCGCTTCCAACGCTTCAGGACCGAAGTGTCTCCCGAGCCGGCGCAGCATCTGTTCGTTCCCGCTGTCCGCTCCGAAGTCGATCCCCGCGCACCCCGCTTCGGCGAACAATTTCGCCGTCGCCGCGTCGAACGGCGCAACCGAACAGTAGGCATACCAGCGGATTCGCCCGGCAAGACCCGCATCGATGATCGCGCGGCACACCTCCTGCGCGTGGACGAGGGGGAGGTTCAACTCGCAGTCGCAGCAGTGGACATGGTCGATGCCCTGCGCGACGAGCGCGCGAAGCTCTTCCACGACCAGGCGCGGCGGGAGAAGCCTGGTTCGGCGGCCCTTTGCGACCGGATCGGCACAGTACACGCACGCCATGGGACACCCGCGCTTCGTCTCGAAACCGGCCTGGCCGCCTTCTTCGAAATAGCGGCGGTTGTCGATGAAAGACCGCGTGCGAACCGGCAGTCGATCCAGCGGGGTGTCCGAGGCAGGGTTGCGGCGCAGACCCGCCTCGTCCCACCAGAGCAGCCCCGGCACGCGGTCCAGGTCCGTACCGGCCTGGAGCGCGGCGAGCAGCAGGACGAATGGCTCCTCGCCTTCCCCGGCAACGGCGAAGTCGGCGCCGCAGTATTCCAGCACGGCTTCCGGCATGAGGGAAAGTCCGACGCCGCCGAGGACAACGGGCGCATCGGAATGGTCGCGCATCTCCCGTAGTGTTTCGCGGATTTGAGGCAGAAAGAACTGGCCGCTGGCAAAATAGCAGTCGTCGGTATTCCGGATGCTGACGCCAATGACATGGGGGGCGGATTCGAATGCCGACGCGATGTCCCGATCCTGGTCTTCCGAGAAACACAGGTCGAGGAGCGAAGGTTCATGCCCCGCAGCGCGGAGGCTGTCGGCGAGGTAGTCCAGCCCGATCGGCGCGACCGCGGGCTTCATGCGGTTGGTGTTCGCGAGGAGGATCCTCATACAAGGGAGCGTCCCAGTGCCCGCGCGCTCTCCAGGGCGCCGGGCCTTTCAATGGCGGCATCCTTCGGACCCAGCTCGTCCAGGAGAAGGTTGCCCTCGAACCGAAGCTCCAGGTATTCGAAGCTCAGCTCGAAGAGCCGCACCATTGGCTCTACTGCCTTCATGCCCCGCTCTTCCCACGCGGAGATCAACAGCGCCGCCTTTCCCTTCACGAGCGGACGGCCTTCCGGCTTGTTGAAAACGACCAGCCGGTCGATGAACGCCTTCATGATCGCCGTGGGACCGTACCAGTAGACGGGGGTGGCGAAGAGGAAGACATCCGAGCGGGCCATCGCGTCGTACAGCCGGGTGCCGTCGTCCTCGAAGATGCAGGGCTTGCCCTTCTTCCAGCAGTATCCGCACCCGGTGCAGGGATGCACCTTGAGGGCGCGCAGGGCGAAGCTCTGCGTCTCGCAGCCGACTTCCCGTGCCCCTTCCAGGACGCACTCGGCCAGCGTATCGGTATTTCCCCGTGGCCTGGGGCTGCCCAGAAACGCGATGATCTTTCTTTTCTGCATGAGTCGATCGTGGACCCCTCCCGGGCGGAATGTCAATCGAACCACAGGCTTGACCCTGCCGTTGGTCCGGGGATATCGTGCGCGCGGGAAAGGGGAGATACTCCCGGTGGCAGATTCCGTCAACGACGTGCGTCCCTTCCGCGCGCTGCACTACGACCCCTCTGTCGTGAAAAACATTGGCCAGTGCCTGTCCCAGCCCTACGACGTCATTTCCCCCCCGCAGCAGGAAGCCTACTACCGGCTGCACCCGCACAACGTCATCCGTCTCATACTGAACAGGGGGGAGCCCGGTGACGGAGAGAGAGGCAACCGTTACACCCGCGCGCGCGCCGAGCTGGAACGCTGGCGCCGTGAAGGCATCCTGCACGAAACCGCCCGCCCCTCCTTCTGGATCTACGAACAGTCGTTCGACCTCCCGGGGATCGGCCGCAGGACGGTGAAGGGCTTCATCGGGGCGGTGCGCCTGCGTGACTACGCGGAGCGCCGGGTGCTGCCGCACGAGAAGGTGCTCACGGGCCCGCTGGAGGACCGGATCAGGCTCACCGAGGAAACCGGAACCCAGTTCGAATACATCTGGAGCCTGTACCAGGACAAGGCCTACGTCATCGACAACATCCTCAACGAGCAGGAGAAGGATGCGCCGATCATCGACTACGTGGAGAAGCCCATCGACGTGCGCCACCGCATGTGGCGCCTGACGGATCCGGCCACGTGCGAAATCGTCCGCCGCACCATTGCACGCCAGAAGATCTACATCGCCGACGGGCACCACCGCTACCAGACCATGCTCACCATCCGCGACAGGATGCGGAAGCGCTTCCCCGACGCGGGTCCCGACGCCTCGTGGGAGTTCATCATGATGTTCCTCGTGAACTCGGAGCACGAGGGCCTCACGATCCTGCCGACACACCGGATGCTGCACGACATCCGGGTGGAGAGCCTCTTCAAGCTCGGGGCGGACATCCTGGAGCATTTCCACGTGAAGAAGTACGTCTTCCGCGACGGGGACGAGACCGAGGTGCGCCGCCGCTGGCTGCGCGACCTGGGCGACGTGGGCCCCGGCGAGCACAAGTTCGGCGCATACATCGTGAACACAAACGGCTATTACCTTCTCACGCTCCGTGACGAGGAGGCATATGAGGAGCTGGTGAAGCTCGACAACTCCTCCGAGTGGAAGCTGCTGGACGTGAACATCCTCAACACCCTCATCCTTGACCGCATCCTGGGAATCACCGAGGAGGAGCTGAGCCTTTCCACCAGCATCGCCTATACGAAGGACGTGGAGGAGGCGCTGGAGAAGGTGCGCGCGGGCGAGATGCAGGTGGCCCTGATCCTCAACCCGACCGCGCTGCACGACGTCATTACCATTGCCGAAAACGACGAGAAGATGCCGAGGAAATCCACGCATTTCTATCCCAAGCCCGTTTCCGGCCTGGTGTTCTACCCCATGGACCGGGATTTCGGTATACTCCATCCACGATGAGCAGCGGACTTTCAGACCAGCTCCACGGGGTGCCGCTGGACAGGGAGAACCAGGACCTGAAGGAGATCATCGAGATCGCCTTCCAGATCACTGCCCAGCTTGAAATCGAGAACATCATCAAGAATGTCGTCTGGAGCTTCGTCTCGAAATTCCAGACCGATACGGTGACCATTGCCCTGCCCGGAGAGATCGACGAAGCCGCCGTGCAGATCATCTCCTATCGGGGCCTGAAGAAGGAGGACCTCGGCCTGACTCTCCCCTCCCTCCAGCCCCTTCTCGCCTTCCTGGACAAGGAGGAGTACAGCCAGATCCCTTTCTCCTACCTCCGGGAAAACTTCCAGGACAAGAAGGTCGTGGACCGCCTCGCGAAGCTGGGGATCGACGTGCTTGTGCCGCTGCGCACGGACAAGGGCTCCATCGGCATCCTCCTCCTGCCCCGCAATGGGGCGGGAGACACCTACGGCCTGCTGGAAATCCAGTACATCACGCGTATCGTGCGTTTCGCATCGATCGCCATTGAGAATGCCAGCCTATTCCGCCAGGCCACCACGGACCGCATGACCGGCCTGTTCTCTCACCACTTCTTCGAGAAGAGCCTCGATGAGGAGCTGGAGAGGGCCCGGCGGTACAAGTCCACTTTCAGCCTCGTGATGTTCGACATCGACCACTTCAAGAAGTTCAACGACACCTACGGCCACCTGCAGGGTGACCACATCATCCGGGATATCGCGAAGCTGATCCGAAAGTCCATCAGGCAGATCGATTTCCCCGCGAGGTACGGCGGGGAGGAGTTCGCGTTGATCCTGCCTGCCGTGGACGTGAAGGGCGCCCTCGTGGTCGCGGAGAGGCTTCGCAAGAGGGTGGAGACCTTCGATTTCCCCAGTACGGAGAGCGGGCCTCCCCTGCATGTCACCATATCCGTGGGCGTCACGGAGTTCGATGCCGAAAACGCCTACGCGCCCAGCGAGATCATCCGGGAGGCCGACCGCGCCCTTTTCAAGTCCAAGGAGAACGGCCGCAACAAGGTCACCGTGAGCGCGCCCCGGTCGAGCTGAGAGCCGCGGAGGATCGGTCGTGATCATCGTTCTGGAACGCACAATCCGTGACCAGGACAAGAGCCACATCCGGGATTTCCTGGTTTCCCGCGGCTACACGATCAGGGAAATCGTCGGCGAGGAGGAGACGATTTTCGGCGCGGTCGGCGTCAAGGGCATCGACGTGCGCGAGGTCGAGCTGCTGCCGGGAGTGGCCCGCGTCATTCCCATCACCTCGCCGTACAAGCTCGCCTCCCGCGAGTTCCGCAAGGACGACACAGTCATCAGCATCGGAAAGGGAACGAAATCCGCCTCCGGCGGTGCGATCCCCGTCCGGATCGGCGGGCTTCGCATCGTCGTGATCGCCGGGCCGTGCGCCGTGGAATCCCGGCAGCAGACCCTCGAATGCGCCGCCTGCGTGAGAGAAAGCGGCGCCGTTCTCTTCCGCGGCGGAGCGTGGAAGCCGCGAACCTCTCCCTACGCTTTCCAGGGCCTCGGGGAGGAAGCCCTTGCCTACCTCAAGGAGGCGGGAGAAGCGCAGGGAATGCCCGTCGTGTCGGAGATCGTCTCTCCCGAACACGTGGACCTCATGCGGGACTACGTCGACGTGCTGCAGATCGGCGCGCGCAATATGCAGAACTTCGAGCTCCTCAAGCGCGTCGGGAGCCTCGGCAAGCCCGTGCTCCTGAAGCGGGGTCTGGCTGCCACGATCCAGGACCTGCTGATGTCCGCCGAATACCTCCTTGCCGCGGGCACCGACAGCGTGATCCTCTGCGAGCGCGGCATCCGCACCTTCGAGACTTCCACCCGCAATACCCTGGATCTCTCGGCCATCCCGGTGGTGAAGAAGCTCAGCCACCTGCCGATGATCGTCGATCCCAGTCATGGCACGGGACTGCGCGCCAAGGTGAGCCCGATGGCCCTCGCGGCGGTGGCGGCGGGCGCGGACGGGATCACGGTGGAGGTGCACACGGACCCCGAGCGCGCGCTCTCCGACGGCCCGCAGTCCCTGTATCCCGACCAGTTCGAAAAGCTCATGCGCGACATCGAGGCGCTCGCGCCGGTGCTCGGGAAGGAGCTCGCGCGCCTTCCCGACATGCGGTCCGCGTCCGCCGCCGCAAGGCCCGCTGCCATCACGGACCAGGGGTCCATCGTCGTCACCTTCCAGGGTGAGAGGGGCGCGTTCGGCGAGCACGCCATCCGGCACTGGTTCGCCGGGGAGGTCAGCGCGCAGCCCGTCACGGATTTCCGGTCCGTATTCGACTCGGTGCTCCAGGGAAGGGCGCGCTTCGGCATGCTGCCCATCGAGAATTCTCTCACCGGGTCCATCCACGAAAACTACGACCTGCTCCTGCAGTATCCGGATCTCAGGATCGTCGGTGAGCAGAAGATCAGGATCGTGCACAATCTCATCGTCCTGAAGGGCGCGGGGCTCGCGGACATCCGCCGGGTATACTCCCATCCCCAGGGACTGGCGCAGTGCGCCCGTTTTCTGGACACGCACCCCGAGTGGGAAAGGGTGGCCTTCTACGACACGGCGGGCGCCGTTCGGTACGTGGCGGACACGGGGGCGAAGGAGAACGCCGCCATAGCAAGCGAGGAAGCCGCCCGGGTCTACGGTCTGACCGTGCTCCGCCAGGGCCTGGAAACGAACGTGCAGAACTACACCCGGTTTTTCGTGATCGCCCGCGAGGAGCAGGCGCTCCCGCCCGAGGCGGGCTCGCGCCGGCCCGGGAAGGCATCCCTGTGTTTTGCAGTTGCCGACCAGCCGGGGGCGCTTTTCAAGGCCCTGAAGGTGCTTGCCGAACGGGGCCTCAACATGCAGAAACTGGAGTCCCGGCCGATTCACGGCAAGCCCTGGCAGTACCTCTTCTACATCGACGTGAATCTTCCCGAAGATATGGGCGTGTTCCTGCAGGGCATGGAAGAGCTGAAATCCGTCTCGGAAGACCTGCGGGTGCTGGGGACGTACGCCGGTTCCTGATCCCGGCCCCCAGGCTACCGAAACCGCACATTTCTCAGGATCCTCCTGTAGACCGCCGTGAGTCCCTCGATGCGCCTCAGCTTGAACCGGGAATCCGCCTCCCACACGCTGCCGGCGTAGTCCTCCACGACCCGGCTGAAATAGCCGTGCGCAGCCCGGAGGTACGCGAGGCTCGCGCCGAAGTACTCCGCCGTGTTGAATCGACGCCGGGAGGGGAGCGTGCGGCCCGCCGCGATTTTCCTGTTCACCGCCGCGATCCCGTGGATGGCGAGAGAGAAGTTGATGAAGCCCTGCTTGTACCAGGCATAGGCGGGATCCCGCGGCAGGGTGAGCGCCGCGGCGGAGCCGGGGATACCCGGCGCATGGCGCGCCGGGGCGTGGCGCGGAGCATCGGGTGCAGCCTTTTCGGCGGGCACGCGCTCAGCGACGCCGCCCATCAGCGCGTTGTACGCCTCCGTCAGGGCGATCGTGGTGAGCTCCTGCAGCGGCTTCCTGTCCGCGGGGAACCGATCAGGATGGTTCTCCATGACGCGACTCCGGTAGGCCCTGCGGATCTGCTCCCGCGTGGCGTCCGCCGCCACGCCCAGGACTTCCCTGAAACAGGAATCGCTCAGATCTTCTCCTTGTACTCATGGCGGCGCTGGTTGGCCTTGACGATGGCGTTCTTGATGGTGAGCAGCTCGACCTTGACCCCCCGCGCCGTCCTCTTCTCCTGCATCACGCGGGCCTGGAACATCGTGTTCAGGCACCCCATGCGGCGGTGAATGAGCAGCAGCTCGTTGAGCTGCTTGTCCACGAATCCCGACAGCTGATCCTCGGATGTCGCCGCGAGGCGACGGAAGGCCGGACTCGTACCCGAGGCGAGGGCGGCGAGGAGGCTGGACTTTTTCCGCACCTCGGCGCTGAACTCGGGAAAATCGATCATTTCCGACTTCGGCGTCGGCACGCCAGGATCGGCGTACTGGACCTTGTAGATCCGGTCATCCGTCTTCGCGGAAGGCGTGGTTCCAAGGAGACGCTGCAGCCAGCTGCTGCCGGAACCCCGTAACTCGGCGAGAAGCCGCTCGTTTTCCTCCAGCACCGCGATTGCCGTGGAGTACTCTTCACTCGGCCGGCTGAAAAGCCGCACCGCATCCAGCAGGATCGTGCGGCCATCAGCGGCGGCGGCGCTGGGCTTCTCCGGGGCGGTGACCGCGAGGGAGGCGAGGATCTTCGCCTTGCGCTCTTCCGCATCGTCCGCCAGCTCCTCGTCCGCCAGTTCCTCGGCCAGGGAGGGATACCACGGCTTGCCCGGCATCCTTTCGGCGAACCCCCGGCGGATGCCTCTCAGCATATCATCGCGCCGAGCGCGCCCTTCCGCCGCGCCCAGCGAGAGGGTGGGCAGCACGACGCGGCGGATGTCCGCCTTCCACGACTCGCGGCAGAAGGCGATGAGCTCCCCCACGAGGGCGTGGATCTGGTGCGTGGTCTTCACGATCTGGACTTCGGAGTCCTTCAGGATCTGGGAGGCCATGGTGTCCGCACCCATGCGCACCTTCATGAACACGCGGGCGAATGCCTTGGTCGTCGGGCTCTTCGTGGACTCCCCCAGCTCCAGCCAGTTGATGTAGGAGATCAACGATGAGAGCTTCTTCAGGCGCGCCAGGCCGAGAGTCGGCAGGTCCAGCGTGTACTCGGTGGACACGTACTTCAACTGCCGTCGATACGCAGCCAGGCGGTAGCTCACCTCGTCCGAGTTTTCGAACTCCGGCAGCGCTTCGTCCTTGGGGATGGTGATGTCGGAGAAGGTCTGCTCGTAGTTGTAGGGATCCTCGCGCAGGAGTCCCTTGCGGATGAGCATGCCGATCGCCCCTTCGAAGAGCGCCGCGTAGGAGCCGAGGGCATCCTTGAGCCGTTGAACCTGCCCTGATTCCAGCCACTGGCGGCGGATCTCTATTGCGGTATCCAGCTGTTCCTGGTAGCGGGACGGTCCTTCCATCGAACCGTGATTATACGGTAATCTGGGGGAGGTCGCAAGAAACATCAAGGTCTGGAATTCGGCCGAGCCTGCTCTCATGGGAATCGCGGGAACCTACACGCCGGAAAAGCTGGTGATGTGCATCCTCTCGTCGCTGCCGGGCAGCCACGATGAGCTGCGGGCTCTCCTCGTCGAACAGTGGGGGGTCATCGATTTCAGCTCTTCCCCGATTCCTTTCACTTTTACCAACTACTACGAGAAGGAAATGGGCGGAGCAATCGTGCGCACCTTCATGTCCTTCAAGCGGCTGGTCGATCCGTCCTTTCTTGCACAGGTCAAGCTGCAGACAAACGCGGTCGAGGACCGTTTCCGGGAGGGCGGAATGAGGCGGGTGAACCTGGATCCGGGGCTGATGGCCCTTTCCCGTTTCTCCCTGGCAACGACGAAGGAAAGCGCGCATCGCATCCCGCTGTCGGGCGGGATCTACGCGGAGATCACCCTCCTGTATTCCAGGGGGAGTTTCCGGTCCCTGGACTGGACTTACCCTGATTTCCGATCCCCCCTCTATCTCGCCGCGCTGAACGAAATCAGGTCCCTGTACAAGGTCCAACTGCGCTCCTCCTGATCACCCGCTCGCCGGCAAGCGCCCTGCACGATTCATGCGTCCTCACGATCATGAGACTCCATCGGCTGGCCCTGGTCGTGGTCGTGGCGTTGAAAGCGGCAGGGTGCGGCCTCGCGACTGACGATGAGGTGAAGGTCCTCCTCCCGGCACCGCCTGTTCCGTGGCAGATCGCATTTCCACGGCTCGGTTTCAGGGTGGTGACGCTGGACGCCCGCAAAGGCGTACGGGAGAGGAACGTGGACGACTGGCGTGCCCCCCCGGTCGTCACCTGCGCCCGCAGCGTGAACTCCCCCATACTGGCCTATCCAAGGGAAACGGGGCTCGCGGACTCCGCCGCGGCGGGGGATCTCCGCCCGGCGGGCGGTTTTTACCCGCTTTCACTTCGCGCCTGCCAGGGTGGGGAGGTACTGGAGCTGACATGGGAGGACGGTCCCGCGGCCCTCGTGATGTCCCGTGCCTCAGCGCGGGGCCTGGACGTGTCCCTCTTCAATGTGTCGAAGCTGCGCCGGTACCTTCAAGAGCATGGGGATCCATGGGCAATGGACCTGGACGCTATCTCGCAGAAGGTGGCCCTCGGAGTGCTCACCGCGTGGGACATCGACACGCTGCCCTGCCGCGATGTGGAGGTCGAGCCGGGGCCGGGTACATGGTTTCTCGAGAGTCCTTTTTCCCCATCGTTCGAAGCGGCACATGGAAAGGTCGTGCTCACAGGGGTGAGCCTCGGATGCCACCGACTCTTCTCGCTTGCCGGAACGAGCTGGAGGGTGGCAGTCGGAGAGCAGGAGACGGCCCTTGTCAGGGCGCCATGAAAAAAGGGCGTCGGCCGCACGTGGTCGGCGCGGGGATCATGGAATGCGGATGATGCGGGACCGCGTGAGGATCCGAACGGCGGACCCGGTGACCAGCACGTCGTTCTCCCAGCGCACGCCGCCGAGCCGGAGATCGTAGAGACCCGGCTCAATCGTGAAGACCATGCCCGGCAGCAGCGCGGGATCGGGATTCTCTCCCTGGCTTCGCAGCAGGGGCGCCTCGTGGGNNCTCCCTGGCTCCTCAGGAGCGGCGGCTCGTGGGTGTCCAGTCCGATGCCGTGTCCAAGCGCGTGGGGCATGTTCCACCCCGCCGCGGAAAAAACCTGCTCCGCCTTCCGTGCCGGCTCCTGAGGAGAAACGCCGGCCTTCGCCGCATCCACCGCGGCGTGGTAGGCCTCCTCCACCAGGCCGATCATGCGGTCCTGCCCGGGTGAAAGCCTGCCCACGGCGAAGGAGAGCGTCACGTCGCTCGTATAGCCGTCCACCTTCACGCCGAAGTCGACGATGGAAAGCCCGTCTCCCCCGAAGGATGCCGCCGAGCACGAGGGAAAGGGATGAATGGCCCAGCTTCTCCCCGGGCCCGCGGCGAGGGTCTCGAAGCCGATGCCCTCCGCACCGAGGGCGAGTGACTCTCTCTCGATGAGCTGGGCGAGATCGATCTCCCGAAGATCCTTTCTCCCGCCGGGCAAGACCACCCTCTCGGTGATGGTGTCGATGATTGTATTGGTGATCCGTGCGGCTCTTTCGATGGCCGCGATCTCGAACTCGTCCTTCACGGTGCGCGTCCGGGCCACGAAAGACTCGAACCCTTCCATGCGCAGGAGGATTTCCGCGCCGGGCAGCTCCTCCTTCAGCTCGAGGAACCGCAGGTGCGATGTCCTGCCGGGAAACTCGACCTTCCTGCGCGCCCGCGGACCTCCCACGGAGGCCTCGACTCCGTTCTCACGGAGGACGCCCGTCACCGCCTCCTTGAAGGAGCGCTTGAACTCCGTATAGGGGATTATCCGATCGACGACGCTTCTCTCGGTGGCGATGTTCACGTCCCAGGGAACGAGAACCGTCTTGCCGGATGCGAACAGGAAGAGCATCGCATCCATGGGGTGTCCGCAGAGCCAGCGAACCGAGTTGTTGCGCAGGTTTTCAAAATCGTCCAGCACCGCGGCGTACAGGCCGTTGCGGGTCATCCACTCGGCGGCGCGGGCCTGCCGGGACCTGATCGCGGCACACTCTGCCTCAGACGGCCGCAACGATGTTCACCAGCTTGTTCCGCACCACGATGACCTTGCGGATCTCCCTGCCGGAGAGGATTTCCCGGATTCTTTCGTTGCCCAGCGCCCTCTCCTTCAGCTCCGCATCGGCGGTTCCTGCCGGCAGGCTCTCCTTTGCCCGTATCTTGCCGTTGATCTGGTAGACCACCTCCACGAGCTCTTTCGCCGTGAGCTCCTCGATCCACCCAGGCCAGGGCACGCGGGCGATGGAGGGTGCGTTGCCCAGCTTCTCCCAGAGCTCCTCGGCCAGGTGCGGCGCGTACGGGGCGAGCATGAGGACGAACGGGGTCCAGAGCTTTCGCGGCATTGCCGGGTGGCCCGCGGCCTCGTTCAGAAAAATCATCATCTGCGCGATGGCCGTGTTGAACTCCAGGCGATCGGTGTCCCTGCTGACCTTCTTGATCGTCTTGTGCAGGAGCCGCAGCAGCGCACCGGTTGGCTCCTCGTCGGTCAGCGGGAGCTCGGAGGCCCGCCAGATCCTCTCCAGGAAGCGCTTGGCCCCGGCGATGCCCCGCGTGGACCAGGGCTTGGAGACCTCCAGGGGGCCCATGAACATTTCGTAGACGCGCATGGTGTCCGCGCCGAAGTCCCGCACGATGTCATCCGGGTTGATGACGTTGCCGAGGCTCTTGGACATCTTCACCCCGCCCTCGCCGAGGATCATTCCCTGGTTGATCAGTCGCATGAAGGGCTCGGGGCTGTTCACAAGGCCTTCGTCGAAGAGGAACTTGTGCCAGAACCGGGAGTACAGCAGGTGCAGGACCGCGTGCTCTGCTCCCCCGACGTACAGATCGACAGGCATCCAGTAGTCGATCTTCTCCCGGCCCGCGAAGGCCGCATTGTTCGCCGGGTCGAGGTAGCGCAGGTAATACCAGCAGGAGCCCGCCCACTGGGGCATGGTGTTCGTTTCCCGCTTCGCGGGTCCGCCGCACTTCGGGCAGGTCGTGTTCACCCATTCGGGAATCGCCGCCAGGGGGCTCTCACCGGTCCCTGTGGGCGTGACGGTCTTCACCTCGGGAAGTCTCAGCGGGAGCTGGTCGTAGGGAACCGCGACCGTCCCGTCCTTCGGGCAGTGCACAAGGGGAATCGGCTCCCCCCAGTAGCGCTGCCGGGAGAAGATCCAGTCACGAAGCTTGTAGTTGACCGCGCGGCCGCCGATCCCCTTTTTCTCCAGCCACTCGACGATCCGCTTCTTGAAATCCGTCGTGGCGAGGCCGTCGAACTCCCCGGAGTTCACGGCGATCCCGTCCGTGGAATCGGCCTCCTCGAGCTCGCGAAGGCTGCCGTCCTTCGAGACCACCTGGACGATGGGAAGCTCAAATTTTTTCGCAAAGGCGAAGTCCCTCTCGTCGTGCGCGGGAACCGCCATGATGGCGCCCGTGCCGTACGAGATGAGGATGTAGTCGGAGATCCACACGGGGATCTTCTTCCCGTTCACCGGGTTCAGCGCGTACGCGCCCGTGAACACGCCCGTCTTGTCCTTGGCAAGCTCGGTGCGCTCCATGTCCGATTTCATGGCGGCGGCCCTGACGTACTCATCGACCGCCTTCTTCTGCGCTGGCGTGGTGATCTTCCGCACGAGCGGATGCTCGGGGGAGAGCACCATGTAGGTGGCTCCGTAGAGGGTGTCGGGACGGGTCGTGTAGACCTCGATGGAGTCGGTGCCCTTCTCCAGCTTGAAGCGCACATTGGCCCCTTCACTGCGCCCGATCCAGTTCGTCTGCATCAGCTTCAGGGACTCGGACCAGTTCAGCATGTCAAGGTCGGCCAGGAGGCGCTCGGCATAAGCCGTGATGCGCAGGATCCACTGGCGGAGGTTGCGCCGGGTCACCGGCGTTCCGCAGCGGTCGCACAGACCGTCCTTCACTTCTTCATTCGCCAGCCCCGTGAGGCACGAGGGACACCAGTTGATGGGAACCTCCGCTTCATAGGCAAGCCCCTTCTCCCAAAGTCGCAGAAAGATCCACTGCGTCCAGCGGTAGTACTCAGGTTCGCACGAGGAGAGTTGCCGATCCCAGTCATACGAGAAGCCCAGCGACTTGATCTGGGTGGTGAACCGGGCGATGTTCTGCTCGGTGGACACCCGGGGGTGGGTGCCCGTCTTGATGGCGTAATTCTCCGCCGGCAGCCCGAAGGAGTCGAACCCCATGGGGTGCAGGACCTGGAAGCCCTTCATGCGCAGGTAACGGCAGTAGATGTCGGTGGCGAAATACCCCTCGGGATGGCCCACATGGAGGCCCGCCGCGGAGGGGTAGGGGAACATGTCCAGCACGTAGCGGCGCTTTTCGCGGGGAACGGAGGGATCCTCGGTCGTCCGAAAGGTCTTGTGCGTCTCCCAGTATGCCTGCCATTTTTTCTCGATGTCGCTGAAAGGGTATCCGGTCATGGCGGGATGATAATCATGGGGCGATGAGGGGTCAATGGATCAACTGCCGGAACCATCTGCCGAAGGCAATGGGACCAGCGCTGCAGGCTGGGTGCCCAGTTGTGTGTGCGGCTCACCCCGCATGTCCCAGTCGGGCCGGATCTTGTGCAGGTATCATGTGGCCGAGCCCTGACGGCGTGTCCGCGCGAGCCTGCGGTACGCAAGGCAATCGTTCAGGACACCGGCCAATGCGTGGCAGAACAACCCGTACAGGATGGAACCAGTGACGACGGCCGTGGCACCCGCGACCAGACCGAGGATGAACGCCCCGAACACCTCCGAATGGGGGTGCCCGATGTGGTAGATGGTTGAAAGGAAGGTCTGCACCATGATCGCCACCGCGATCCCGGGAATGGTCTTCGGCAGGAAGGCCAGCAGCCCGAAGAGCACGACCCCTCGAAAGGCGAACTCCCACGCAAGGTAGTAGAAAGCGACGTAGGCCAGCTCGTACAGCACGAAACGTCCGGGCCCTGCCAGGGCCTCCTTTGAGAAAGGGTATTGCCGCATGAGCTCCGGGTCGCGGGACCCCGCCAGGATGCTCAGGCCGAGCAGCGGGAGGGAGACGGCAATGACCGTCAGCCCCGACTGCCAGTCGCCCAGGCGCATCCCCAGGGTCCAGGGGTACATCCCCACCCTCGGTCCCTCGATCATGACAAGTGCCATCGGAAAGACGAACATCAGGACGAAAAAGCTCGTGAAATAGGCCATGACCGGACCATAGTCGTGCATCACGTTCCGCTTCAGCGAATGAACGTTCAGTACGGAGGAGAGAAGGACGAAAGACACACCGGTGCAGCAGAAAAGGGCGGACCAGGGATCGCTGACAATTGCCGCGATGGCCGAAGTAACCCGGAAGATCAACGCCATGATTCCTGCCTCTTTTCCGCCCGATACCACTCGACGATGGACTCGAGCTGCCGTTCGAGATCCTGATCGGGCTGGTAGCCGAGCTCCCGCCGTGTGCGGGAGATGTCATAGCTTGTGTCGCGCCCGACCTTGCTCACGGGGTAGAACGAGACGCGCACCTTGACGCGGGGAATGACCGCATGGAGGAGCTGCGTGGCCAGGGCGATGATGTACGCGGCGAAGACCGGAACGAAGAAGCGCTGCTTCCTGTCCAGCCGGGTCTGGAAGAAACCCATGAGCTGGCGCCAGGTGATGTCCTGGCCGTTGGTCACGGTGTAGGCCGCGCCATTGCTGCCGCGCATCTGGCAGGCAAGGTGACAGGCCCGGACGAGATTGCCGACGTAGCAGAAGCTGAGAATCCGCTTTCCACTGCCGGCTATGGTCGGCCAGCCGTCGTCGATTCCCTTGAGCACCCTCAGGCTCGAGGTCCTGTCATTTGGACCATAGACATCCGTGGGGCGCAGGATGACCACGGGAAACCCGTGCTCCTGGAACTCATCCATGAGCAGGGCCTCTGTCATTGCCTTCGCTTTCACGTAGGGCTGCACGCCACGCGCTCTGCGGCCCCGGTTTTCTTCAGAGATGCTGGTCGAGCGGTGACCGAGCACGAGCGCCGTGGATATGTAGACGAAACGTTTGAGAGCGATACTTCTCCGCCTCAGCTGTCCGAGAAGGTTCCGAGTCGTGTCGTAGGTGTTGCGCCGGGCCTCCTCCATTGACGCGAGATCGAGCACGAGGGAGGCGGCATGGATCACGTAGTCCAGGCCGGCGGGAAAATCGATCGGATCCGGCTCCGAGAGATCGGCATACAGCAGGGTAACGGGCAGGCCTTCGAGGAAATGCAGGTCGGAGGTCCCGCGGACCAGGCCGTACACCTCGTAGGAGGCATCGAGGAAGGAGCGGCACAGGTTGGAGCCGATGAAACCGTTCGCGCCGGTGATCAGGATGCGCTCCATTCTATTTCCCGTATGCACTGGGTGTCTTTCGCTTCCTCAACGTTCTTCTCGCCTGGCTTTTCGCATGCGAGCATATCAAAGTATACTCGCGCGGTGAAGGGGTTTCGATACTCGTGCGCCGCGGCGGCATCGTTCGGCCTGGAGTCCGTGGTCCGCTCGGAGATCGAAGGCCTGGGAATCAACGGCACGCGCGTGGAGGATCGGCGCGTGCTTTTCGATGCCACGGCGCGGGACATTGCCCGGTGCAATATCTGGCTTCGCGCCGCGGACAGGGTGCTCATCCAGGTGGGCGAGTTCCCCGCGCCGGATTTCGACGCGCTGTACCAGGGAATCCGTGCCGTGCCCTGGCGCGACCTGCTGGCGCCTTTCCCCGCGGTGACCGTGGATGCGCGGAGCGCCGGATCGAAGCTCACCGCGGTTCCGTCCCTGCAGTCAGTGGCAAAGAAGGCGATTGTCGATGCGGTGAGCCGCTCCGCGTCTCACATGCCGGAAACCGGCCCGCGGTACGAGGTGCATCTCAGCCTCCAGAAGGATCTCGCCACCGTTTCCCTGGACACGACCGGTCCCGGCCTGCACAAGCGCGGGTACCGACGACATACCGGAGAAGCGCCGCTTCATGAAAACCTCGCGGCCGCGCTCGTGCTTCTCTCTCGCTGGGACTCTTCGCGTCCCTTCGCGGACCCGGTCTGCGGCTCGGGGACGATCGCCATCGAGGCAGCACTCCTGGCCGCCAACATCGCGCCCGGAATGTTCCGCGGTTTCGCCGCGGAAGAGTGGCCGCAGTTCCCTGCCGCTCTCTGGAGCGAAGCAAGGGCATCGGCACGCGATGCCCGGGTCCGGCCTGTGATTGCGGGGATCGATGCATCCGACCGTGATCCCGCAATGGTGAAGGCCGCCGCGGTCAACGCCGCTGCCGCGGGCGTGGCAGACCTCATTCGGTTCCGCGCCGCGCCGCTGGAGTCCTTTTTGCCCACGGAGGAGTTCGGGTGCCTGGCCTGCAATCCCCCGTACGGTGAACGCCTCGGAAACACGCGCGAGGCCCAGGAGCTCGCCCGTGCCATGGGCTCTCTGCGGCGCCGGGCTCCGACATGGTCATTTTTCGTGCTGAGCGCCCTGGAGGATTTCCAGCGGTGCTTCGGCGAGCGTGCCTCCCGGAACCGCAAACTCTACAATGGAAATCTCCGCTGCTGGTACTATCAGTACTTCGGGCCGCTGCCGCGCGCTTGACGGATTTTTCGCAGCCGGCAGACGAAAAATCCCTCTTTCTGTACGTCCGGGAATATACGAAGCGCTTTGGAAATCCGGGAGTCGAGGCCCCGCGTCATTCCCGCGTACGTACCGGGAATCGCCAGGGGCGGCTTCTCCACCTCCAGGGGGAGGGTGTCGAGGGCCCACTGGACGATCCTCTCATTCTCATCGAGGTTCAGGGTGCACGTGGAGTACACAAGCACGCCGCCGGGCTTCAGCGCGCCCGTGCCGCTGGCCAGGAGTCTGCGCTGCAGGCGGACGCACTCGGCGACCGTCTTTGTCGACCAGGAGCGCGACGTGCCGGGCTCAAAGACCACGAACCGCCCTTCCCCCGAGCACGGCACGTCCACCAGGACCCGGTCGAAGCTCTCGGGCAGCTCGTCTCCCAGCTTCTCCCCGCGGCCGACCCTGATCTCGACGATGCCGCAGCCTTGCAGTCGGACGTTGTACGCCAGCCGCTGGGCCCGGAGGGGATGGACGTCGTTGGCAAGGATCGCGCCGCGGTTTTCCATGAGGGCTGCCAACTGGGTGGTCTTGCTCCCGGGCGCGGCGGCGATGTCGAGGATTCGTTCGCCCGGCCGCGGACCCAGGACGAGCGCGGGGACCATGCTGGAGAGACTCTGCAGGTAGACATGCCCCTCACGGTAGGCATCCCAGGACTCCACGTCGCGCTCGCGCAGGTCGCGCAGGACGAAAGCGTCGGGATACCACCGGACCCGTTCGTGTTTCACCGCGCGCTCGCGGAAGAAGCCGAGTATCGCCGCCGCGCCCGAGCGGAGGGTGTTCACGCGCAGCGTCGTGCGCCGGTGCGCCCCCATGCCGCGCAGGATGGCTTCCGCCGCTGCCTGTGGAAAGGCCGCGTCGAGTGCCTGAACGAAGTCGCGTGGGAGGCGCCGGCGCGCCTCACCGACGGATGCCGGTGGAGTCACGCCGCACACTGTATCATGGACTTACTTGACAATCGCCGCCCTGTTCCGTATCATGTCGTATAATCCCGATGAGCTTCCTTTCCTCACTTCCCAATGCGGCGCGGATGCGCGCCTGGCTGGCGGACGTCGCCCGTCCCGCTCGAATCGCCGCGAGGTTCCTCCGTGCGACGGTCGTGTTGGTCATCGCCTGCCACGCGGCGCTGTTCCTCTTCGTTCTCGCTGCCAGCCTCGTGCTCCTGCGCTGGAATCCGCCGGTGACCGCGCTCATGGTCTACCGGGGCGCGACGGTCCACCAGAAATCGATGCCCATCAGGTTCGTTCCCCTGCGCCAGATCCCGCGCGTGGCGCGCAACATGGTGATCAGGCTTGAAGACTACCGGTTCTATTCGCACCACGGTGTCGACCTCGGGGCCATCCGCGATGCATGGATGATCAACTCGGCCATTGGCAGGCCCGCCGTAGGCGGCAGCACCATCCCCATGCAGCTTGCGCGCAATCTTTTCCTCACCCCCCGCAAGACCTACCTGCGCAAATACACGGAGGCTCTGATTGCCTTTGAAATGAGCCTCATCCTCCCGAAGGACCGGATTCTCGAGCTCTACCTGAATGTCATCGAGTGGGGGAAGGGGATTTTCGGGATCGGCGCGGCGTCGGCATACTATTTCAAGACCGGAGTCGGGGGGCTGGGTCTCGACGAGCTGCGCCGGCTGGCGACAATCATCACCAATCCGCTGCGCTACGACGTGCAGTCATTTTCGAAGAGCGCGCAGATGTCGCAGCGATATGCGTACCTTCTCTCGCGTTTTCCTGACGAAGGACAGATGGGACACTTTTCCCCCTGAACAGGGACACTCAGTCCGCTTCTCCCCCGTTACTTTCGGTCGATTTCCTTCCTGTGGGCGTCACAGAGCCGGTACAGGGTTCCAGTGAGCGGGTTTTTCCTGGTCACCTTCGTTCCGCATCGCACGCACAGTCCCCCGTCCCGCCGTTTCCTGTACAGAAGCGCCGATCTCTCCGTGCCCGAGGACTTGTACCTGCTCACCTGCAGCCTGTATCCCTTGAAAAGCCAGGTCCCAATGGCTTTTTCGTTGCCTGCTTTCAGGTCAGCGATGACGCGCTTCAGGGTGTCCGGCGTGATCTTCCGCGGTTCCATGTGGGGCCCTCCCTGGTACTTTTTTGCATGTCCAAAAG
>PMZS01000073.1 GCA_003170115.1 Spirochaetaceae bacterium | reverse complement strand
GTAGTCCCTCGCCCCCAGGGTGAAGGCGGTTCGTACTAGGTGAAAATCGTCATAGGCGGACAGGACGATGACGGCGGGGGGAGCATCCCTGTGACCGCCCTCACCGGCGGCGATCCTGCGCAGACATTCGATCCCATCCATGACGGGCATNNCGCGAGCGCCTCGCGGCCGTTGGATGCCTCGAAGCGAAGGGAGAAATCCTCCTCCTCCCAGCATCGCAGGCTGGCAAGGGAAAGCCTCACGAAGGGCTCGTCGTCCACCAGCAGGACGCTATGCATCGCTGCCCTCCCTGCGCACGATCACGGGAAGGTGGAACCGGACCACCGTGTACCGTCCCAGCTCACTTTCCACGAACAGCCCGAAGGGATCCCCGAAATTGAGACGGATCCGCTGCATGACATTCGCCAGGCCGATGCGGTGCAGGCTGCCTTCGCTGCCGGAGGAATCCGGCGGATGGTCAAACAGAGCGGCAATCCTTGCCGGGTCCATTCCGACGCCGTTGTCCCGGACCTCGAGCACCAGGCGGCGGCCCGGGCGGGCGGTGAGCCCCGGCTCGGGCAGCGAAGTCGCGGGAAGCCCGGGAGCCTCCTCGACGCGCGCCCGCAGGATGATGGCGCCCCGGCGGCCGCTGCCGGTGATCCCGTGCAGGATGCCGTTCTCCACGACGGGCTGGAGAATCATCTTCAGCACGAGGCAGGAGCGCGCCTCCTCCTCGAGGCGGTACTCGACGTCGAAGCTCCCCCCGAAGCGCACTTTCATGATCCCGATGTAGCTCTCCAGATTCCCCATCTCGTGCGCGAGGTCCGTGAACGGCCCACTGCCGGAGTAGCTGTCGGCGAGAATGCGCATGAGCGCCTGGGTCATATCCCCTATGGCATCCGCCTTTGCCGCGCGGGCGATCAGCCGGATGGAGTTCAGGGTATTGGAAATGAAATGAGGGTTGATCTGGAAGCGCAGCGCCTCCATCTCCGCCTGCAAGCGCTGGCGATCGCGCTCCTCCTTCTCCGCCGTCAGGGATCGGATCTGGTCCATCATGCGGTTGAAGCTCTCCGTGAGGTCTGCCAGCTCCTCGATCCCGGCGCTGGCAACGCGCACCGCGTAGTCGCCGCGTCCCGCCTGGTGCATGCTGCGCACCACGGCGCGAATGGGATGCGCGATTCTCGATGTGAAAATCCCCGCGTACAGGAAGAACAGGATGGTCAGCACCGCAAGGGCGGGATAGATGTACCACTGGTAGGATGTAATCTGCCCCGTGATCACTGACCTGTCGGCCAGGAGCACGATCGTCCACCCCGTGGACTCCATGCGCAGCGAGCTGGCAAGCCACGATCGTCTGCCCACCGTGACCTGTCGAAAGGAAGCGGTGCCGTTCTCGGAGTCGGGCCGGGGCGGCACCAGCACGGCATGATTCTCCGGCGCCGAGGCCGGCAGACTGGAAAGAAGGATGCGGCCGTCCCGACCGTAGATCAGGACGTCGCTGGCCGTTTCGGATTCGGCACGCGAGGTGAGCCCGTCGAACAGGGGCACGCGGAACATCACCAGAATCGCGTCCAGGGACGTGTCGTATTCCTCCGCCGGCGGGGAGACCGCGACGGAGAGCATGAACTTCTCCCCGATGTTGCCCGCCACGCCGGTGAGGCTGTCGAGCAGGAAGACCTTGCCCGGGTCGGCCTTCGCCCCGGCGTATACGGATCGGTCGATCCCCCCGACGGACCTGATGTTCGGGTAGTTGCTGTAGGTGTAGACGCCGCCGCGGCGCATGTAGAGGATCACGGCGCCGATGCGGTTGGAGTAAGTGAAGAAGCTCACCAGCTTGTCATCCAGGCTCGTGGAAGCACGCAGCCTCTCACCGCTCCCCGAGGCCTGCGCGTACCGATCGGCCAGGGCACGCAGCTCGGTGTCGTGGTACAGGGCCGACACGAGGATGGAAACCTCGTCCGCCTCATTCCTGATGCTCTGCGCCACCTGGGTCACCACCGCTTCCGTCCGACGGGACACCATTGAAAACAGAGCAGACAGATACAGCCGCGAAAGGCCGACCGAAACCAGAAGCCCGGGCAGGAAAACGAGCAGGATGAAGGCGAGGTTGAACCGCCGACGAATGGAAACCACGCGGCGAGTATACCACGGACCGGGCCGCACTCACGCCGGGCGGGGACTCCGTGGACCAGCTTTCAATGAAACCTTTTGCTGCCGCAACTTTGCCGCGATCGGAGAAATGCCCGCGAAGGCCTTATGCAATTCTCTTTACTGCAAGGATGGTACCTTCCTGGCCATCGTCTTTCTTTCAAAGTCGTTTCCGTAAACCTGCCAATTCGCGACGACGACTGGAGGTGATCTTGGGATATGCCATCTTGAGTTCACTGAGCGAATCCAGGATGATTTGAGAAACAATCAGCCGGGCATTTTCCTTGTCATCGGCGGGCACGACATACCACGGCGCGTGATTCGTGCTCGTCCCGCTGAGGCACGCCGCATACGCTTTTCTGTAATGCTCCCAGTAGTTCCTCTCTTGAATATCTGCAAGACTGAATTTCCAGTTTTTGTCCGGCTCATCAATGCGCTCGCGGAACCGCTTTCGTTGCTCGCTCTTCGACAGGTGGAGAAAGACCTTGACGATCCGGGTGCCGCTACGGTAGAGATGTTCCTCGAAGCCCACGATGGATCGATACCGCTCATCCCAGAAGTTCTTCTTGTCGAGCAACTCATGCGAAAGACCCTGGGCGCGGAGAATCCTGGGATGGACGCGGACGATGAGCACATCCTCGTAGTAAGAACGATTGAAAATGCCGATTCGTCCGCGTTCCGGCAGACATGGGACCGTTCGCCAGAGAAAGTCATGCTCCAACTCCTCCGCGCTGGGCTGTTTGAAACTGAATACCTGGCAGCCTTGCGGATTGATTCCGGACATCACATGCCGAATGGCGCCGTCCTTGCCCGCAGCGTCCATCCCCTGAAAGATAAGCAGCAATGCATAGCGGTTGGATGCGTAATGAAGGCGTTGCAGCGAGCTCAACTCCTTGACATGCTCTTCCAGGATTTCCCGATACCGCTTCTTCGACTTGCAAAAGGATTGCACGACCGTCGGCCACTCTTCGAGTGTGACATTTTCTCCCGGCCGAACACGGAAATCCTTTGTCGTGATCTTCATTTTCATCCTTTCGGACCGCCCTCGTTCATCTCTGCCAGAGAATGCGACCGTCTTCGAGGGGCACGGCAACACCTTCGCGCTCCGGGATCACGCGCACCGTGTAGTCCGCGGACGGGCGTGCCGCTGAGACAACCGCGCCATACGTGCAACTGCCCGCCCCGCCGGCGTGTTGGCGAATGAGATTCATCTTCTGACGCTCGGCGGCACCCGCCCGGGCCGCATCATCTCCGTACAGCTCGACTCGCACCGCCGCAGTGTCGAGACCGTTCAGGAATACCTGGACCTCGAACAGATGTTTCCCGCCCTTCGTTTCCACCTTCAATTCTCCGAAACGCAGCCCCCCCCAGTGCTTTTCCAGGGCATGCTGCCAATCGAGGACCTGCCTGCCCACCGCGCCGTTGTTCGCCGCGCGCTCACCGTAGGCGGCGGCGGCCGGGAGGTAGAGTTGCTCGCAGTATTCGCGCACCGTGCGGTTGGCGGAAAAACGAGGTGTCAGCCGCGCCATGCTTTCGCGCATCCGCTTGACCCATGCGGTGGGAATGCCTCCCGAGCCCCGGGCATAGAACTCCGGGATCACCTCCCGCTCGAGAAGGCCGTACAAAGCGTTGGCTTCTTCGGCGTCCCACGACGGATCGTCGCCATGCTCGCGGCCGTCCCCCAACGCCCACCCCACTTCCGGCGTGTATGCTTCCGCCCACCAGCCGTCCAGTTCCGAGAGATTGATGCCTCCATTCACAAGCACCTTCATGCCGCTCGTTCCACTCGCCTCCCAGGGCCGCCGCGGCGTGTTGATCCATACGTCGACTCCCTGCACCAGGCGCTCGGCCAAGAGCATGTCGTAGTCACTGAGGAAGATCACATGCGAACGCGCTTCGGGCCGCCGGATGAATTGCACCCATTGCTGGATCAAAGCCTGCCCCGCCTGATCCGCCGGATGGGCTTTGCCGGCCATGATGAGCTGAACGGGACGCTCGGGATTGGATAAGAGGCGAAGCAGCCGATCGGGATCGTGCAGCAGAAGGTTGGGTCGCTTATAGGTGGCGAAGCGGCGCGCGAAACCCAACGTCAGTGCGCGGGGATCGAACAGATGCTTTGCCCCGTCAACCGCTTCGGCTGACGCGCCGGAAGCAGCAAGCTCTCTGGACAATTGCACGCGGGAATATTCGACAAGAGACGTGCTGGCGGCTGAGCGGAACTGCCACAAGCGGTCCTCGGAGACGCGGCGAATGCCCTTCTCCAGGGCTTCCGTTTCCCCCAGCCAACGGTCCTTTCCACAGGCCTCCGTCCACAGATCGTCGGCCTCGGGTGAGTCCCAACCCGGCACATGAACACCGTTGGTGACATGTGCAACGGGCACCTCGGCTTCCGGCCACCTCGGGAAGAGCGGCGCAAAGAGATGCCGGCTCGCTTCCCCGTGCAGACGACTCACGCCATTCGCCGCTCCGCTGCCGCGGATTGCGAGATACGCCATGTTGAAGCTTTCCGACGGGTCGTCCGGGTTCTGGCGGCCCAGAGCGAGAAGATCGTGGAGAGGGAGCCCGAGCTTCTTCCGGGCATACCCTCCGAGGTAGTGCTCGATGAGAGCCGGGGCGAAACGATCGAAACCGGCGGCCACCGCCGTGTGGGTGGTGAACAGGTTTCCCGATCGAGTGACGGCTAACGCGACTTCGAAGGATTGACCTGTCTCATCCATGAAGCCGCGGGCACGTTCCAGGACGGCGAATGCCGCATGCCCCTCGTTCAGGTGGCAGATTTCCGGCCTGATCCCGAGTGCGGCAAGCATCCGCCAGCCCCCGATTCCAAGGGCAATTTCCTGCTGGAGGCGCAGGTCCGGCCCTCCTCCATACAGCTCGCTCGTGATCCCGCGATGGACGGGCTCGTTTGCCGCGTCATTACTGTCCAGCAGGTAGAGCCTCACCCTCCCGACGCGCGCCTGCCACGCGCGCAGCCAGACCGAATAGCCGGGCAACTCGATTTCCATTCGCAACCATTCCCCGTTCGGGAGGCGCAGAGGAGTGATGGGCAGCTGCCCTGGATCGTTGTAGGGGTAGAGCGCCTGTTGCGCTCCGTCCTTGTCGATCACCTGGCGGAAATAGCCCTGCTGATAGAGCAGTCCCACACCGACCACCGGCACTCCAAGGTCGCTGGCGGCCTTCAGCTGGTCGCCGGCGACATTGCCGAGCCCTCCCGAGTAGATCGGCAGCGACTCGCTCAACATGTATTCCATGCTGAAGTATGCGACGCACGTCAGGGCGGCTTTCGGATGCTTGTGCTGAAACCAGGCCGGTGCCGCAGCTGCACGCTCGCTGGACTTCACGAGGTCCTCCACCCTGCCGCGGAAACCGGAATCGGAGAGCACGCGCTCGAGCTGGTCCCGCGAGACCGTCTGCAGCACGCCCCATGGATTATGGGTGAGCTCCCACTGAACGGGATCGAGCTGCCGCCACACATCGTCGGTGCAATGATTCCACGACCAGCGCATATCCAGGGCAAGCTTTGCAAGCGAATCGAACCCCTCGACGTCCGCGGGCACACGCCTGTCGGTGGGCTTCGTTCGAAGTTGCTTTTCGATCATGGCTTCCCTTTCACGTTCGCCCCCAAGGCATCGGTGACTATCGTCTGGGCTTCCTCCATGATGCGGTGCAGATGTTCCGCTCCACGGAAGCTCTCCGCGTAAATCTTGTAGATATTCTCCGTCCCTGAGGGACGGGCCGCGAACCATCCACTCTCGGTTGCCGCTTTCAGCCCGCCGATGGAAGCGCCGTTGCCCGGCGCCCTGGTAATGATCGCCTGGATTCTCTCCCCCGCCAGATCGGTTGCCCTGAGCTGCTGCGGGGAGAGCTTCTTGAGTATCTCTTTCTGCGCGGGGGTGGCGGGCGCCTCAGTCCGGTCATAGGCAGGCTCACCGAATTCATGTGTAAGCTCTCGATAGATTTCCCCAGGATCTCGACCCATTCTTGCCATGATCTCCGCCGAAAGCAAGGCCAGGACGATTCCGTCTTTGTCCGTCGTCCATACACTGCCATTCCGGCGGACGAACGTCGCCCCTGCGCTCTCCTCTCCTCCAAAGGCAAGCGAGCCGCCGAGCAGGCCGTCCACGAACCACTTGAAGCCAACCGGTACCTCGTAAACCTTCCGCCCCAGCTTCGCAGTGACGCGATCGATCATCTGGCTGCTCACCACTGTCTTGCCCACTGCCGCCGCAATGGGCCAATCTGGTCGGTGTTGGAATAGATAGAATATCGCGACCGAAAGGTAGTGATTGGGAGGGAGCAACCCCGCGCCCCTGGTGACAATCCCGTGCCGGTCATGGTCCGTGTCGCAGGCAACTGCAATGTCGAAACGATCCTTCAGACCGATCAGGCCCTGCATCGCGTACGTCGAGGAGGGATCCATGCGGATCTGGCCATCCCAATCCACGGACATGAAACGGAAGGTCGGGTCGACAATTGTGTTGACCACGGTCAAGTTGATCCCATAGCGTGCGGCAATCGACCCCCAGTAGTGGACCCCGGCGCCGCCCAGCGGGTCCACGCCAAGGGAGATGTGCGCGCCGCGGATGGCGTCCATGTCGAGCACGCTCCCGATGTCGTCGATGTATGCGTTCAGGTAGTCGTGCCGGTGTGTCGTGGAGGCCTTCAGCGCTTTTTCGTACGGAATGCGCTTCAGTCCCCGAAGCCCTGTTTCGAGAAACTCGTTGGCTTTCGCCTCGATCCAGGTGGTGACAGCGGATTCCGCCGGCCCCCCGTTCGGGGGATTGTATTTGAACCCGCCATCATGCGGCGGATTGTGGGAAGGCGTGATAACGATGCCGTCGGCAAGTCCTGACGTGCGTTCGCGGTTGTGGGCCAGGATCGCATGAGATATGACAGGCGTCGGGGTGAACTCATTCCCCCGCGCGATCATGACTTCAACCTCGTTCGCCGCCAGAACTTCCAGGGCGCTGGCCAGCGCCGGCTCGGAGAGAGCATGCGTGTCCATGCCGAGAAACAGCGGGCCGTCGATATGGTGCTGCGTCCGGTACAGGCAAATGGCCTGGCTGATCGCGAGGATATGCCATTCGTTGAAAGCCTTGTCGAAGGCAGATCCACGATGCCCAGAGGTGCCGAAAAGAACCCTCTGGGCGGGGATTGACGGGTCGGGGATATCCGTGAAATATGCCGTCACGAGCCGGGGTACGTTCACCAGCAGTCCCGGCGTGGCCGGTTTTCCTGCACACGGGCTTATTGTCATGGCGCGCTTGATCTTCGACGCCGCAAGAAGAAGGCCTCCCTAGGGCTTGGCCGGTGCGGGTGCCTTGCTCCAGGGCAGGATCCCCGCCATTTCTCCTATGACATTCACAAGCTCAGTGTTCGCCGGAATGACGATCTTGGCATTTGCGGAAAGCGCCGCCTCGACCGCAATGAGCCTTCTCAGGAGCTGTGCGTTCCCGACGAAGTATTTGTCCGCGGCTTCGTTGACCAGCTTGATCGCCTGCGCCTCGCCTTCCGCTTCGAGTATCTTCGCCTGCCTGACGCCTTCCGCCTTCTTGATCTCCGCTCTGCGCGCGCCGTCAGCCATTGTTTCCGTGGCTGTCGCAAAATCGATGGCCGCGACCTTTTCGTTCTCAGCCTTCACAACCTTGTTCATCGTTGCCTGGACATCCTCCGGAGGATCGATCTCCTTCAATTCCGTCCGCACGATATCGATCCCCCAGTGCCCCGTTTCGCTGCGCAGGGTCTTCTGGAGCTCGC